>NZ_JBFRLK010000011.1:0-189654 GCF_041469805.1 Vibrio sp. 10N.286.48.C11
TCCTCCTACTCGATTCTGAAGTAAGGCGCAGGAACGTTTCACTCCGAGATGCGAGTACGCTGCGCTCCGGGATACGAAGAGCGAGTGCTAAAAACAAAAAAGGATTGACGCAATACGCCAATCCCTAAGTTTTTTTCGAAGACCGAATTTCAAATCTATTTATAAATGCACAGCATGTTCAAATAGCTATCCGTTAAGCTTGAAAGCTCTTCTGGCGTTTCTACACGTTTCGCTTGGATGAATAGCGAGTAGCAAATGCCGTGGAATAGATTCGCTAGATGTTTAGGGTCGTGATCGTCACAGACTTCGCCGCGTTCAATCGCTTTGCTAAACATGTTTTGTACTAACATTTGGTTAGTGCGGTTCGTTGTTACGAATAGCGGCCATACTTCATCACGAGTCGAAGCGCTCCATTCGAACCATACATTTAACCAATGGCTATCTTGAGCCACTAACGTCACCATTTCAGTCGCAATATTATGTAGGTTTTGTTTTGCGTGAATATCCAGATCGATATTGTCTGAAAGGAAGTTAGAGAATTGGCGTACAACGTGATTTAGTACTTCATCAACCAGATCTTCACGGGTTGGGAAGTAGTTAAATACCGTTGCGACAGACACCTGAGCGATGTCTGCAATATCAGCGTGTCCACCACGACCGATGCCGCGGCGAGAGAATACCTCAAGAGCGATTTCCATCAATTGAAGTTTTCTTTTTAAAGGTGAAAGCCTAGTTCTAGGTCTCTTAGATATTGAGTCCATTTTATTTTCCTTGCCAACGAAATTTTTATATTAATGATTTTATTATTATTTAAGCCAAGATGAGTGTAATGGTGCATATGCGAATGGTCAATCCTTTCAGCTTGTTTTATAGACAGTTACATCAAACTTGATACATAAAGCGTGATCAGCATTGATGTGAAAGGAGACGAGTATTGGATAAGGCACCAGCGCACATTTCGTGGAGAATCTGACAGTAAATTCGAACCATAAGGTGGTGTGGGTATTTGAGCAGTGCTAGACTTACGCACAAAATTGAGCGACACAACTGACGAAACTGTCAACATTCGTCGCAATCACCAAATAGAATGAGAGCAGTATGAAGCATACAGTTGAAGTCATGATCTCTGAGCAAGAAGTTCAGGATCGAGTGAACGAACTAGGCAAACAGATCACGGAACACTACAACGGTAGTGAAGATCTAGTTTTAGTTGGCTTATTGCGTGGATCTTTTGTCTTTATGGCAGATCTTGCTCGTGCTATCGATTTAACTCACCAAGTTGATTTCATGACCGCGTCTAGCTACGGCAACGGCATGGAAAGCTCACGTGATGTTCGTATTTTGAAAGATCTTGATGATGATATCCAAGGTAAAGACGTTCTACTTGTAGAGGATATTATCGATACAGGTAACACGCTGACTAAAGTAAAAGAGATTCTGAGCCTACGTGGTCCTAAGTCTATCGAAATTTGTACGCTATTAGACAAGCCTTCTCGCCGTGAAGTGACGGTAGATACTAAGTGGATTGGTTTTGAAATCCCTGACGAGTTTGTTGTTGGTGTTGGTATCGACTACGCACAAAAATATCGTCACCTACCGTACATCGGTAAGGTAGTACCTCAAGAGTAATCATTACGCTTGTGGTTTAGAAGTCATTAAAAAGCCCGCTTGATGCGGGCTTTTTGTATATATGACGGAATGGGTTAGCTTTGTTGACTAAGAAGAGGCGTCGTTAAGATCTTGTTTAATGCATCTAAGTGACTGTTCTCTAAAGTATCGTTACTTGAGCAACGTACGCCAAGGTCCTGTAGCTTGCCATCGCCAATACCATAAACCACACCATGGATTTCAACGTCTTGGCCACGCTCCCACGCATTTTGCATAATGGTTGAGTTACCTAGGTTATAAACCTGTTCTGCGACGTTAATTTCGCATAACTTGTCACCCCATTGCTCACGAGGAAGCCCCTCGATTTGCTTGCGGTATTTTAGGTAATTGTCACGGATGTGCAGTAACCAGTTGTTGATAAGACCAAGTTTAGGGTTATCAATCGCCGCGTTAACACCGCCACAACCGTAGTGACCACAGACAATAATGTGTTTCACTTTAAGCACATCTACTGCGTACTGAACAACAGATAGACAGTTTAGGTCTGTATGAACCACTTGGTTGGCCACGTTTCGGTGAACAAACAGTTCTCCAGAATATAAGCCAGTCAGGCGCTCGGCTGGAACTCGGCTATCTGAACAACCTATCCATAGAAAACCAGGGCTTTGACCCTCTTCAAGCGTTGTAAAATACTCAGGTCTTTCAGAGCGAATTTCTTCAGACCATTTGGAATTGTTCTCAAAAAGCTGTTTTATTTCTGGCATCTTGCTTCTTACATCCCTCAATTAAGATGCTTAACTATACACAATGTTACAAATTCAATCTCGTAAAAACTGCGTCAAAATGTACTCATCTGACGTGTTCTAGTACGGAAAATCATAAACTTAGCCCACTATCAATAATCCGGTTATAAGACATGAATAATGTGATTGAATTAACACTTTCTGAACACTTGATACATTTGCTAAAGTGATAAGGTTTGTCATTTCATCATCAGGAAGGTGTGTTTTGTTTGGAAGTCGTTTTACGGATATCAATCTCAAAGGGGATATGTTTGGCGGTGTAACTACAGCCATCATCTCGTTACCTTTAGCATTGGCATTTGGTGTTGCTTCTGGCGCGGGAGCTGAAGCTGGCTTGTGGGGCGCCATTATGGTTGGCCTATTTGCAGCATTGTTTGGCGGTTCGAGTAGTTTGATTTCTGAACCTACCGGCCCGATGACGGTGATCATGACTGCCGTAATGACGAGTATGGTTGCTAAATATCCTGAAACGGGTATGGCAATGACCTTTACTGTCGTGATGATGGCCGGTGCATTCCAGATATTACTTGGTACGTTAAAGCTAGGAAAATACGTCACTTTGATGCCATATAGCGTGATCTCCGGATTCATGTCGGGCATTGGCGTTATTCTGATTATCTTGCAGCTGTCTCCATTGTTAGGGCATGCCGCTCCATCCGGTGGTGTAATGGGCACGCTCTCTGCTTTACCTGATACGCTAGCAAACTTAAAAGTGAGTGAGCTATTTCTAGGTGCTCTGACACTCGGTATTCTTTTTGGCTTCCCCGCTAAGTATCGTAAGTATGTGCCTGCTCAACTGGTCGCGTTAGTGGCTGTAACGCTCTTGTCCGTCATTATTTTTGATACCGACTCTATTCGCCGTATTGGTGAAATCCCAGCTGGTTTACCTTCCCTCGTTATCCCTACGATCAGCGCTGAACAGTTTACTACTATGGTTATCGATGCCTTGGTGCTTGGTACATTAGGTTGTATTGATACGCTTTTGACCGCGGTTATCGGAGATTCATTGACTCGTAAAGAGCATGACTCAGACAAAGAGCTTCGTGGCCAAGGCATTGCCAATATGATCTCTGGCCTGTTTGGTGCACTACCTGGCGCGGGTGCCACTATGGGGACTGTAACCAATATTCAGGTGGGAGCGCGTTCTCCGCTTTCAGGTGTTATTCGAGCTTTAGTACTTGCGCTCGTGGTATTGGTTGCAGGTGGTTTAACAGAACCGATTCCTATGGCAGTGCTGGCTGGTATCGCGATGTATGTTGGTTTCAATATCCTAGATTGGAGCTTTATCCAGCGCGCGCACAAGGTTAGCTATGCCGGCATGGGCGTGATGTACGGCGTGATGCTATTGACTGTGTTTGTTGACTTGATTATTGCCGTTGGACTGGGTGTGTTTATCTCGAATATTCTGATTATTGAAAGATTAAGCCGAGAGCAAGCCAGACAAGTTAAGGCGATCAGTGATGGTGATGATGAAGACGATATCCCATTGACTGATAGCGAACGTCAGTTACTCGATAGTGCCAATGGTAAGGTGCTATTCTTCTACCTATCAGGGCCGATGATATTCAGCGTTTCAAAGGCGATTTCACGTCAGCACTCAAGTATCTCTGACTATGAAGCGATGATTCTAGACCTGACAGATGTGCCTATGATTGATGTCACTGTTGGCCTAGCGCTAGAGAATGCGATTAAAGATGCATTGGATGCGCAGTGTGAGGTGTATCTGCTGTGTCCTAATGAGAATACTCGTCAACAACTAGAGAAGTTCCACGTGATTGACCTAGTACCTGAATCCAACACTTATCGATTCAGATATGAAGCCCTGACGGCAGCAACAAGCTATGTCGACAGAGATGAGCATCAATTTGAGTCAGTTTAATTTTTCAGTAATAAGCTGATATGAATGACCTGATATGAATAAGCCATAGACGCTCACTTCAAGACTGATCATTAATGCCGTTAAGTGAATCACTTAGCGGCATTTTTATATTTATTGAACGTTGATTTAGTCTTCACGTAGCCAAGACGCTTATTTGTTTTCGAAAGAAACTCTCACACGATATTTGTATTAATCGTCAATCAACGATAAACTTGTTTGCAAAATGGCCGAGTTAACAAGTTTGGGTTAGTTTTCTGCTAGCTCGTTTTAAGCATTACTCTCTTCCTCAAGCTCGGTCGTCTACATCTTATCTATAGCAAATGGCAGTCTATCTCTATGTATGCATTAGAAATTGAGCAATTAAGAAAAACTTATGCTGGGGGCTTCGAGGCTCTTAAGGGCGTTAGTTTACAAGTAGAAAAAGGCGACTTTTACGCACTACTTGGTCCCAATGGTGCGGGTAAATCAACCACCATTGGTGTTATCTCTTCACTGGTAAATAAAACGTCAGGCAAGGTTAAAGTGTTCGGCTACGACATTGATACCGATCTGGAATTGGCGAAGCAGAACTTAGGCCTTGTGCCTCAAGAGTTTAACTTTAACCCGTTTGAAACCGTTGAACAGATCGTGCTGCAACAAGCGGGTTATTACGGCGTGCCAAAAGCATTAGCGAAAGAGCGAGCGAAAAAGTACCTATCTCAACTCGATCTGTGGGAAAAGCGTGGCGAACGCGCGCGTAACTTGTCTGGTGGTATGAAGCGTCGTTTGATGATCGCGCGTGCATTGATGCATGAACCTCATTTGTTGATCCTTGATGAACCGACAGCAGGCGTTGATATTGAACTACGTCGTTCAATGTGGGAATTCCTAAAAGAGATCAATGAGAAGCAGGGCATTACCATTATCTTGACCACGCACTACCTAGAAGAAGCAGAAATGCTGTGTCGCAACATTGGTATCATCAATCGCGGTGAGCTGATTGAGAACACAACAATGAAAGCGCTGTTGGGCAAATTGAGTGCTGAGACCTTTATTCTGGATCTGGAAGAGGGCACGACTGAACCTAAGCTTGAAGGCGTGAATAGCCAAGTGATGGTCAATGGCTCGCTAGAAATCGAAATCGACAAGAACCTAGGTTTGAATACCATCTTTGCTCAATTGAGCGAGCAACAGGTTAAAGTCCTCTCTATGCGTAACAAAGCAAACCGTCTAGAAGAGCTATTTGTGAGTATCGTCCGTGAGGGGAGTAAATAATATGTACAGCCTATATTGGACCGCTTTCTGCAGTTTGTTGACCAAAGAGATCAATCGCTTTACTCGTATCTGGGTGCAGACTCTGGTGCCGCCAGCGATTACCATGACGCTTTACTTCATCATCTTCGGTAACCTGATTGGTGCGCGTATTGGTGAAATGAACGGCTTTAGCTACATGGAATACATTGTTCCCGGTCTGATCATGATGTCGGTGATCACCAACTCATATTCCAACGTTGCTTCATCGTTCTTTAGTGCCAAGTTCCAGAAGAACATTGAAGAGCTGCTTGTAGCGCCTGTTCCTAACTACGTGATTATCGCCGGCTTCGTAATGGGTGGTGTGGTTCGTGGATTGTTAGTGGGTACCATAGTAACCTTCGTGTCGTTGTTCTTTGTCGACTTACAAGTTGACCATTGGGGCGTGATCATTGCGACGGTATTTTTAACGTCGGTAGTATTCGCTTTGGGTGGCTTGATTAACGCGGTATTCGCACGCACGTTTGATGATATCTCTATTATCCCAACCTTTATCTTAACGCCGCTGACGTACCTTGGTGGTGTGTTCTACTCGATCAGTCTATTGCCTGAATTCTGGCAAGGTGTATCGAAGTTGAACCCTATCGTGTACATGGTTAACGCGTTCAGATATGGCTTCTTGGGTGTGTCTGATGTGGGGATCGTGACGTCGTTTGGCGTACTAGGTGTGTTTATCGTGCTGTTGTATGGCATTGCACACTACCTAGTGACAAAGGGTATTGGCTTACGTAGCTAACCTTTGGTTCATCTAAGTAACAGGTAAAGAAAAAGGTCGATATAACATCGACCTTTTTTTTGTTTTGCGTTAAGAGCAGAAGCCGACTATTCAGTCGTTTCTTCTTTCACTTCTTCTTTGGTTTCCGTTACCAAATCGAGAACTTGGTTATCGATAAGACGCGTCTTACCTAGGAAAGCCGACATTAGAATCACTGCTTGAGTTGATTCTGAAGTGATCGCTTGCAGAGTTTTAGCATCACAAATGAAGATTTCGTCAGGTTGAAGATCTGCAGCGCGTAGCTGGTCAGTAGCATCTTCAATCACTGATGCGTAATCATCGCGACCACCACGAATAGCGCTGCTGATCCAGCGCATAGTACGCGCTAAAACGGGCGCTCGTTGGCGCTCGTCAATCGTTAGGTTGCTATTGCGAGAGCTCATTGCCAAACCATCCATTTCACGAACGGTCGCAACGCCGACAACTTCAATGTCTAATGCTAAATCAGTGGTCATCTGGCGAATAACAGCAAGTTGCTGAAAGTCTTTCTCGCCGAAGCATGCAAAGTCTGGCTGAACGATATTAAACAGTTTAGTGACAATGGTTGATACACCACGGAAGTGACCTGGACGAGAGGCACCTTCAAGCATGTGAGATATGCCAGGGACCTCAACAAACGTCTGCTTGTCTAATCCATCTGGGTACATCACCTCTGGCGTTGGTGTAAATACTAGCTCAACCCCTTCACCTGTTAGTTTGCTTAAATCTGCTTCTAACGTTCGAGGGTAGTTGTTTAGGTCGTCTGCACGGTCAAACTGCATTGGGTTTACAAAGATGCTTACCACAACGATGTCGGCCAGTTCACGAGCTTTCTTTACCAGAGTCAGGTGGCCTTCATGCAGGTTTCCCATTGTCGGTACAAAAGCAACCGTACGTCCATCACGCTTAAACTGTTTAATCTGCTCACGAAGAGCCGCTATTTCAGCAAAAGTTTGCATACTTACTCCTAAGCGATTGTATGAGCTTCATCAGGGAAGCGCGCGCTCTCTACTTCTTCTTTGTATAGAGCTACTGCCTTACGCATATCACCTGTTTCTGCTAGGAAGTTCTTAGAGAACTTCGGCATGTAGTTCGCAGAAATACCGAACATGTCATGCATAACCAAGATCTGACCATCGGTAACATTACCTGCGCCGATACCGATAACCGGTACGTGACAAGCTTCTGTAATTCGTTTTGCCAATGAAGCTGGCACACATTCAAGTAGAACGATTTGAGCGCCTGCGTTTTGCAGTGCTAACGCGTCAGCAACCATTTTGTCGGCTTGCTCGTCGTCACGACCTTGAATCTTGTAACCACCAAAAATGTTCACAGACTGGGGCGTCAAGCCTAAGTGTGCACATACTGGTACTGCACGTTCTGTTAGCATCTTCACAGTATCAACCAACCAGCTTCCGCCTTCGATTTTTACCATGTTCGCACCAGCACGCATCAAAGTCGCTGCGCTCTCACAAGCTTGTTCTGGCGTCGCGTAGCTCATGAAAGGCATGTCAGCCATAAGAAGACAATTTGGGCTACCAGCACGCACTGAGCGAGTATGGTAAGCAATGTCTTCAACGGTTACTGGTAATGTATCGTTATGGCCTTGTAAAACCATACCCAGTGAATCACCGACAAGCAGTACTGGCATTTCTTGGCTTTCGAATAATTGAGCAAAGCTCGCATCATAAGCTGTCGAAGTCGCAAATTTACGGCCTTCACGTTTGCATTTGATCAGGTCGTTAATGGTTACTTTTTTCATTGGTTTTCCTTAATGCGCTTGGCTATTGTTGCCAAACATTGAGCCCGTTCTTATCTACTATTTTCAGTAGTTCTGTCAGCTCAGTCCCATCAGGGAGTTGTAAACTTGGTGCGATTTCAGCAAGCGGGTAGAGTACAAACTCTCGTTCTTTCATTCCATAATGAGGAACGATTAAGCGCTCTGAATCGATCACCTCATTGCCGTATAGCACAATGTCGAGATCCAAGGTTCTTGGTCCCCAACGTTCGTCTTTACGGACACGCCCTTGCTCTAGTTCGATCTTTTGAGTGCAATCAAGCAGTTCAATTGGCGTTAATTCGGTTTGGATAGCGACTACCGCGTTGATGTAGTCTGGTTGATTTTGCGGTCCCATTGGAGTGCTACTATATAGCTGAGAGGTCGCAATAAACGTTGATCGCGGTAGGCTTTTTAGCGTTTCGATAGCCAAATTTGCTTGGCTAACTGGGTCGGCAAGGTTGCTGCCGACCGCAATGTAAGCAGTTATCATTCTGATTGCTTACTCTTTTTGTTTCGGTAAGTCTTACGGCGACGATGGCCTGACTTTGATGGTGCTGCAACGTCGTTAGCCATTGCTTGACGCATGTTACGACCTGCAGTCTGATAACGCTCCCACCATTTTGCTAACTCTTTGGTTTCGCCACCTTCAATCTCACCACGCATTTCTAGGAAATCGTAGCCTGCACGGAATTTGTTTAATTCCATTAGACGAACAGCGCGTTTACCGTTGCGACGAGGCAGTCGAAGTTGCAGTTGCCAAACTTCGCGAATGGTTGCTGTGTGACGACGAGGAATCGCAATAGACTTTACTTGCTGATCTAGAATGATGTTACTCGCTTCCATGATCGCATCGTAGTGTGCCATACCCTGTTCAGCGACAAGTTTGTCTGCCAGCTTGTTCATTGGGTACCAAAGCATCGCTGCGAACATGAATGCTGGGTTTACTCGCTTACCATCTTCGATGCGAAGGTCGGTTGAATCGAGAACCAAATCAAGCATCTGCTCTGTGTGTGAGTCGTAATCTTCAGTGAAGTGCTCCGCTACCGCTGGGAATATCTGTTGGAATAGATTGTACTCGCGCATCAAGTGATAGGTTTCTAAACCGTGACCTGATTGCAGTAATTTCAGAGACTCTTCGTAAAGGCGCGCTGCTGGGATATCTCTTAGAAGGTGAGCTAACTCTTCAATCGGGTCAGCCGTGTCTTCTTCGATGTCGAAATCCAGTTTAGCGGCGAAGCGCATTGCACGTAGCATACGTACTGGGTCTTCGCGGTAACGCGTTTCTGGATCGCCAATCAGGCGGATCAGTTTATCTTCTAAATCTTCTACACCACCCGCGTAATCGTGGATGCTGTAGTCTGCAATGTTGTAGTACATCGCGTTGATTGTGAAATCACGACGCTCTGCATCTTCATCAACACTGCCGTACACGTTATCGCGCAGCAGCATGCCTTCTTTCGATTGTGCAGAAACGTTTTTTGATGGTTCTTGGTGGTGACCACGGAAAGTTGCCACTTCAATGATGTCACGACCAAACATGATATGTGCCAAGCGGAAACGGCGACCGATAAGGCGACAGTTTCTGAAGAGGTGTTTGATCTGCTCTGGCGTTGCGTTGGTCGCAATATCAAAATCTTTTGGCTGAGAGCCTAATAAGATATCGCGCACACCACCACCGACTAGAAATGCGTCAAAACCCGCACCATTCAGGCGATATAGCACTTTTAGTGCGTTGTCGCTGATCTGCTTGCGTGAAATATTGTGCTCTTGACGAGTATAAATATTCAGAGCTAATTCGTGGAATCCGCGTTGTTCGCTTGGGGTATTGTCGTTTGTATTCATTAGTTTAGAACAAAGTAGGTATCGCCAACTTTGTTTTTCTCTTAGTCCAAAGTGGTAGTGCAGAGTTTAATTGCGGCTAATAATAGCTTAGCGCGAGCCATTTGAGAACATCGTCTGCTTAACCACATTGGTTGGTTATGGCATTTTTATGTGTCGTTTTTGCTATTTGCCGTGAGTTTCGAGCTAATTACAGTGCTCTTTTTGTAAACTATCAGGTAACTGACTGACGTTCCATTGCTGGCAGCCCCACAATAAAATCTCATCCATTGAAGCCTCACAAAGAGCCGTCGGGATATCAAAACCTAAGAATCGCATCGCGTTGAGTAACGTTGGTTTTGGGGTGTCGAGATCTATCGCGGTGGCATGGTTCTGTTTTGACAGTTTATTCCCCAAGCCATCGGTTGCCAATGGTAAGTGCAAGTAGCTCACTGTTTTTTGCTTGAGCGTCTTATACAAACTGATTTGTCGACCGGTGGGTTCTATCAGATCTGCGCCTCTTACGACTTCTGTTACTCCTTGTTCGATGTCATCAAGGACAACGGCCAAGTTATAGGCAAACAATCCATCTCTGCGTTTAATAATAAAATCTTCTACAGCTAGTGCTTTAGGGATTTGAATGGTGCCGTGGCGAACATCATCAAAGGATTCTACTGGAAAGTCCATGCACAAGCGCACCGCCTGTTCACCTGAATCGATTAGGCCTACATCTCGACAGTGACCATTGTAAAAGCCGCCCAAAGCCTTTATCTGCTTGCGGGTGCATTGGCAGTAGTAGGCTTGATTGTCAGCAACCCATTGATCGATTTGAGCTTGATACAAGTCATGACGTTGGCTTTGATAGACGACTTCACCATCCCAAAATAGATGGTAAGCCTCAAGCGTCTTAAGAATGAGGTCTGCAGCGCCGGCCATTTCTCTTGGCGGGTCGAGGTCTTCCATACGAACTAACCATTTTCCTTGGTTAGATTTCGCTTGAAAGTAGCTACCAAGAGCAGCAACAAGTGAGCCAAAATGAAGAGGACCTGACGGTGATGGTGCAAAGCGCCCGATATAATTCATGAGTGAACAACCTAATCTAAATGGTACCGCAGTAGCCGATTCTTAAGACGTTTGACAAGAGCTTTAATGCCTAGAACTAAGCTTCAATCTATAGAACAAGGTTTGATGTATAGAACTAAGGCTTAAAGCTGCTATTTACTATCAAGCGTGTGAAATACTTCGCTTGGATAACAAACAAAAAAGGGAGCCAAGGCTCCCTTTCTTTACATCTGCAAGAATTAACCTTGCATCTGTTTTTCTTTGATCTCTGCAAGTGTTTTACAGTCAATACAAAGATCAGCAGTTGGACGAGCTTCAAGGCGACGAATGCCAATCTCGATACCGCAAGAATCACAGAAGCCGAAATCGTCTTCTTCGATCTTGTCTAATGTCTTCTCAATTTTTTTGATAAGACGACGCTCACGGTCACGGTTACGTAACTCTAGGCTGAATTCTTCTTCTTGAGAAGCACGGTCAACTGGGTCTGGGAAATTCGCTGCTTCGTCCTGCATGTGGTGCACAGTACGATCAACTTCTTCCCTGAGCTGGTTGCGCCAAGCTGCTAAAATTTTTGTAAAATGTTCCGTTTGCTCAGGTGACATGTACTCTTCACCTGGCTTCTCTTGGTACGGTTCAACACCTGCGATGGCTAGGATGCCTAGCGCTTTTTTCTTAGATTCTGGCATACAGCATCTCCTATTTACACCTAGTCAACTGCAAAGCAGCTAATTTTAAGGCGGGTATCTATAGCAGAAAGAACGAATGGTGGCAAATACTCTTATTCAAACTTGCAATCAATGTGATTAGTTCAGCATCTTTGCCTAGCTATTGATAAATTCAACAGCTTGTTTTAGTTGTATTTGAGTACTGCTGAGCTCTGCTTTATAGCAAAGCACTTGAACTCCAGCGTCTTGTGCTTGTTTTAGTAATAACGAATATTTGGCGTCTATATGGTGTGCCGCAGACACTTTTTCAATACCTGAATGTAAAACAGTGAATAAAAGTACGGCTCTATTTCCAGATTCGACCATTTCTGTGAGTTCACGCAGATGTTTTTGGCCTCTGGTTGTGACCGCATCAGGGAAAAAACCTTGCCCTTTAGTTGACGTTTCTAGCTCGTCGAGCAAAGTGACGCTTTTCACTTCGATATAGCAAGGCGGCTTTTCGTTATCTTCAAGCAGAATATCAATGCGACTATTCTCACTGCCATATTTCACTTCGGTTCGTAACGCGTTATAACCTAAGAGTTCAACTATAGTCCCATTTTCAATTGCTTCCACTGCTAGCTGGTTTGCCCGCGCAGTATTTACACAAATACGATGACCTTTGTCTGTTTCTGAGATCTCCCAGCTGTTTGGGTACTTTCTCTTTGCATTATCGGAGGTTGAGTACCACACCGTATTGCCAGGAGTCGCACATCCTGTCATCGCTCCAGTGTTAGCGCAGTGAATAGTACGCTCGCTACCGTCAGGAAGTTGGATGTCAGTGAGGAAACGTTTATAGCGTTTAATAAGAGTCGCAGGCTCTAATGGCGGATTGAAGTGCATATTACTTATTTAGACAGGTAGGTTTTTATGTACAATGTTGCCAACATTACACCACAAGGTTCTCCCATTGCCACAACTGCCCATAGAAGCTGTGATGCCAGATCTGCTCGCTGGCGTAGAAACACACACTCAACTTATTCTAAAGGCCGCTCCCGGTGCGGGTAAGTCAACATTCTTCCCTTTACAGTTAGTTAAGACCAACGCCGTTCAAGGCAAAATCATCATGCTTGAACCGAGGCGTTTGGCTGCAAGGAATATTGCTACTTACTTAGCGAGCCAATTGGGAGAAAAGGTGGGAGAGAGCATTGGCTTTAGAGTTCGTGGTGAATCTAAAAGCAGCAGTACGACTCGCTTAGAGATTGTTACTGAAGGGATCATGACAAGAATGATCCAAACCGACCCTGAATTGACAGGGGTTGATATGGTGATCTTTGATGAATTTCACGAGCGCAGTATTCACGCCGATACCGCATTGGCGTTTAGCTTAGAGATCCAAGAGGCGTTGCGTGACGATCTGAAAGTGGTAGTGATGTCGGCAACTTTAGATCAACAAGCTCTGCAAACTTTGCTGCCGAATGCCAAATACGTTGAATCACAAGGTCGCACCTTTCCGGTCGATTTCCGTTATCAGCCTCTTAACGCAAATGAATATCTAGCCCCTAAAATGGCTAACGTGATTCGCTCTCTGATGGAGAAAGAGTCAGGCTCACTTCTGGCCTTTTTGCCGGGCGTTTCTGCGATTAAGCAGGTGGAATCTCAACTAGAACAATTCGCCAATGATATCGATGTGTGTCCTCTGTATGGGCAACTCAGCTTTTCTCAACAGCAGAAAGCGATCGCGCCATCAGAGAAAGGGCGTCGAAAGGTGGTGTTAGCGACCAATATTGCTGAGACTTCTTTGACGATTGAAGGTATTCGATTGGTGGTTGATTCTGGGCTTGAACGTGTGGCGAAGTTCGATCTGAAAACCGGTATTACTAAGCTTGAGCAAGTGAAAATCTCGCAATCTTCAGCTGAACAACGAGCGGGCCGTGCGGGACGAATTGAAGAGGGCTTGTGCGTTCGTTTGTACAGCGAAACGCAGCTGATGCAGCAACCAGCTATACCAGAACCTGAAATTCTTCATTCTGATTTGTCTTCGCTGGTGTCTGAATTGACGCAATGGGGCGCTGCGAGTGCTGATGAACTGCAATGGTTAGACGTTCCACCCAAAGCTTCTATCGGGCAAGCCAAGCAACTCTTACAGACTCTTGAATTGTTAGACGATAATGGTCAATTTACGGCATTAGGAAAACAGGTCCAACGTTTAGGTCTAGAGCCTCGTATTGCCAGCATGTTGGTTAAAGCGCAGCAAGGTAGTCCTGCTCTGTTGAATGTCGCGATTGTTGCTGCTGCTTTGCTGGAAGAGCCGGAGCGCAATGTGACGGATATTCAACACTCTTTGCATCGACTTAAGCAAAGAAAACATTCCAAAAATAGCGTTGTGATGCAGCGAGCGAAAAGTCTCGCGAGCAAACTCAATCATCACTTAGATTTGTCACAAGCTGACGAATCATTGCTACCATTAGTGCTTTGTTTTGCCTTCCCAGACCGGATTGCACAAGTGAGAAGCGCGACCAGCAGTGCTTTCCTTTTGGCGAATGGCCACGGTGCTGAGGTTCGTGATGATGATCCACTGGCGAACAATAACTATATCGTAGTGATTGATTTGATGCGCAGCACAGGGCGAGCCAGTCAGATTTTCTTAGCCACCGCGGTTGATATCGCACAGTTAGAAGCTGAATTTCCAAAACTGTTTGTGCGTTCCGATTACGCCGATTGGGATGAGAAACGTGGCCGTTTAGTTGCTGAGCAGCGTGTATCTCTGGGCAAGTTGATTATCAGCACCAAAGCTTTACCTGATCCCGATGCGAATCAGGCGAGCCAAGCGCTGCTCAATTATGTCGCTCGATGTGGGTTGGATCGCTTAAATTGGACAGCTTCGGCTAAGCAGTTGGTTGAGCGTGTACGCAGTGCAGAGCTTTGGATGCCTGAGCATGATTGGCCAGCGATGGACGATGCGAGTTTGATTGAACACCTTGATGAGTGGCTATCTCCCTATCTGAATGGCATTAAGTCGGCAAAAGGACTGTCTAGTGTTTCGATTGAGCAAGCATTGTCGGCTTATCTTGGTTGGCCTTTGAATCAAGAAATCGACCAATGGTTGCCAACGCACTATCTGATGCCAACAGGCAGCAAGAAGGCCATTCGTTATCAATATCAATCTGAACCAGTGATCTCAGTGCGAATGCAGGAAGTCTTTGGCGAACAAGACTCGCCATTGATCGCGCAAGGGCGTAAAAAAGTAGTGCTTGAGCTCCTTTCTCCAGCACAGCGACCACTACAAATTACTCAAGATTTAGCTGGCTTTTGGGCTGGCGCGTACAAAGAAGTACAAAAAGAGATGAAGGGCCGTTACCCAAAACATCCTTGGCCGGATGACCCTGCTAACCATGTAGCAACCACTAAAACCAAACGACAGTTGAATCGATGATGACCAAAATGTTAACGCCAAAAAAGGCACCACCTAAAAAAGCGCCAGCAAAGAAGTCACCAGCGACCAAAGCCAAGCCAAGAAAACCAAGAGCGGCTGCGAAAAAGACCAAACCTAAGGCTAAGAAATCTGGCAAAAGAGGTTGGTTGAAGATCCTATGGGGCATTTCTTGGAAAGCGGGCTTAGCGCTTGCGGCATTGCTGTTGTTCGTCGGTATTTATCTTGATTCTGTGGTCAAACAGCGCTTTGAAGGTCAGCTGTTTGATTTGCCAACCGTGGTTTATGCGCGAGTGCTAGACCTGTCTCCGGGAACTCCGGTGAGTTTGGTTCAGGTTAAGAATGAGCTCGATGTACTTAATTACCGTAAGGTGAACGCGCCTCGTCACCCAGGCGAATACTCTTCTTCTTCGACCAAGATTGAAATGATTCGTCGTCCGTTCGAGTTTGTTGATGGACCGGAAGCGGATCGTCATGTGATGCTGCACTTCAATGGTAACGAATTAACTCGCATTCAGTCGCTGGAGAAGAAAGGCGACATGGGCTACCTGCGTGTTGAACCGAAAATGCTTGGCATGCTTGAGAAAAGTAACGATGAGCAGCGCCTGTTCTTAAAACGCAATCAGTTCCCAGAAGTGATGGTTGATGCCTTACTGGCAACCGAAGACCGAAACTTCTATCAACACGATGGTGTGTCGCCACTGGCCATCGCTCGTGCAATGGTCGTTAACGTCAAAGCTGGGCGAACGGTACAAGGTGGTAGTACGCTGACACAACAGTTGGCAAAAAACCTGTTCCTGTCCAGTGAACGTACATTGTGGCGTAAGGTTCGTGAAGCCTACATTGCACTTATCTTAGACCATCGTTACAGCAAAGACCGTATCCTAGAGGCTTACTTAAATGAGGTTTATCTTGGACAGAATGGTGGGCAAGCGATTCATGGCTTCGGTTTAGCGTCTCGTTTGTATTTTGGTCAACCTATTCAAGAGCTGCGCATCGATCAGCTAGCACTGCTGGTGGGTATGGTGAAAGGACCGTCGTATTACAATCCGGTTCGCTATCCTGAGCGTGCTAAGACTCGACGCGATCTGGTTCTTCGCTTATTGATGCAACAAGACATCTTAACTCCGCGACAATACGAAGAGGCGGCGAGTCGTGATTTGGATATTCAAGACAACCCACGCATTGCTAGCCGTCAGCCCGCTTATTTCCAACAAGTAAACATTGAGCTTAAGAAGTATGTCGGCGATCGATTTGAGGCGAAAAAAGGGATTCGAGTCTTTACCTCTCTGGATCCGGTATCTCAAGACAAGTTAGAGAAGTCGATTGCTCGTAAGGTGCCTGATTTATCGAAAACCGCAGGTAATAAGCTGGAAGCAGCAGCTATTGCCGTGGATAGAAATACCGGTGAAATCCGGGCGATGGTCGGTGGTAAGCGTACTGGCTACGATGGCTTTAACCGTGCCTTGAACGCGAGTCGCCCAATTGGTTCTTTGGTCAAGCCTGCAATTTACTTAACCGCACTAGAGCAGCCTCAGAAGTACACGTTGGCGACAACATTGAAAGACACGCCACTGAGCTTGAAAGGCAGTAAAGGTAGCGTGTGGAGCCCGAGAAACTTCGATCGTAAGTTCCGTGGCGATGTGCCTTTGTATGTGGCGCTTTCTAAGTCTTACAACGTACCTACTGTTCGTTTAGGCATGCAATTAGGCATTGATAGTGTCTCGGATACGATTGGAAAACTGGGGGTCGATAAAAATGAGATTCGCCCAGTGCCGTCGATGTTTTTGGGTTCGTTCTCACTGACTCCGTTCCAAGTTGCGCAGATGTATCAAACCATTACCAATTCTGGGCGTATAGCACCTTTGTCTGCGCTTCGCTCAGTTGTTGATAACGATGGCGAGGTTCTGTATCAGTCGATCCCTCGTGTATCACAAAGCGTTGACCAGCAAGCCGCTTGGCTTACAACCTATGCAATGAAACGTGGCGTGTCGGAAGGCACGGGCCGTTTCCTACAAGGTCAGTTTGCATGGGCAGGGTTAGCTGGTAAAACTGGCACTAGTAATGACAGCCGAGACAGTTGGTTCGTGGGCGTAGATGGCCGTGAAGTGACGACCATCTGGCTAGGACGTGATGATAATAAGCCGACTAAGCTTACTGGTTCGAGTGGTGCGTTACGTGTTTATGCCGATTATCTCAAACAGAGAACACCCGAGCAGTTATTACTGCCTTGGCCGACAGGAATTGTCACCGCTAACTTTACTCGAACTTCTGAAGGGGCTTTAGAGTTTGATTGTGATGGTGCAGTTAAACTGCCACTTTGGGATGAGGGTGGAAACATTAAAAAGGGCTGTGAAAGTCAACCAAAACAGTGGCTAAAGAAGCTTTTTCAGTGGTAAAGTCGTAACAAGAAAGAATGACAAGGACAGTTAACATAATGATTTCTCGTTGGTTAGTGAGTGGCTTAGGTGTTGTCGGTACTGTGATCAGTTTTCAGCTGTTTGCATCCACCGCGACACAGATTGATCAATCTCAGCAGGCTGAACAAGCTCATAAAAGGCCAACCGTTGCTGTCGTTCTTGCTGGTGGTGGGGCAAAAGGTGCAGCTCACATTGGTGTGCTTAAAGCTCTAGAAGAGATGCAAATCCCGGTTGATTACATTACCGGTACCAGTATGGGCTCATACGTTGGTGGTCTTTATGCGACAGGGATGAGCGCAGACGAGATCGAGAGCTTTATTTATACGGTTGATTGGAATCGCGGTTATCGTGATCGCGTTAACCGTAGTGATCGCCGCGTACGTGACAAAGAATATGAAGACCGCTACCAACTGAACACCGATCTCGGCTTAGGTTGGGGCGAAATCAAAGCAAGGAAAGGGGTGGTGCAAGGCCAGAATATGTTGCGTATTCTGCGTGAGACCACGGGTAATCTATCCTCATTCGATTCTTTCGACCATCTTGCTATCCCATACCGTTCAGTCGCAACTGACATTATCGAACTTGAAGAGGTGGTCATCGATCATGGCCACCTTGTTGATGCCATGATGGCGAGTATGTCAGTTCCCGGCGCGCTTCCCCCTTATGACCTCGATGGTCGAATGCTGGTTGATGGTGGTGTCACCAATAACATGCCCGTCGACGTAGCCAGAGCGATGGGTGCAGACATCGTCATTGCGGTGGATATCAGTACCAACTACAAAGGCAAAGATGATTTCACGAATTTTCTAGCCGCAGCTGACCAACTCTCTAATTATCTTGTTCAACGCAGCACCCAAGAGCAAGCTGAAACTTTAACAGACGATGATGTCTTCCTGCGCCCAGATGTTGGGGAAATGGAGACGACAGAATTTGATAAAATGCCATCGGCTTTCCTCGCGGGCTATGAAGCTGCTAAGCAGCATACTGATGAACTTTCTAAGCTATCGCTCTCAAATGCCGATTATCAGCATTATATCGAGGACAAACAAAAAGCGCGCAGACAGCTAAAACACGGCGATAAGACCGTCGTTGACCGAGTTGTTATCAATAACAATACCCACTATTCCGATAAGCTGATCGAAAACCGTTTAAACCTTGATTCAGGTGAGATTCTGAAGACCAGTGAAATTGAATCTAAAGTACAAGACCTCTATGCGCTAGATAGATTCGAGTTGGTGACTTATGAATTTGACACGGTAGATGGCGAGGAGCAACTGCTGGTCGATGTGAACGAAAAATCTTGGGGGCCAAACTACCTCAACTTTCGATTCTTTCTTGAAGATGATTTCTCTACTACAAGCCAATACTCGCTCGGTGTCTCAGCCAACTTTACTGATATTAATAAGCATGGTGCAGAGCTAAGAACCAATATCGAGATGGGAACGGACAAGCGAATTGAAGCGGAACTTTACTCGCCATTCTTTTCGAGTCAAAAGCTGTTTACTTCGGCATCGGTTGTTTACAGCAAAGAGAACAGAAACCTACCCGCAGATATTGATGATATTGAAGAACCGACACTGGACGTAACGAAAGATTATCTCCCTATGACGTATAGTGAATATGTCGGTGAATTGGCATTAGGCTATCAACCAACCTTGTGGCAGGAGCTGACATTTGGTGTTCGTTATACAGATGGGGATGTTGAGGTTTCTTCGTTACCTTCATTGGGCAGTGGTGGCTACAAGCGTATTGGTGGCTTCATGGGTTACCGACTGGATACTTTGGATAATTTCAGCTTACCGACCAAGGGTTACTTTGTAGATTTAGAGTACCTCGTTTCTCATGATGATTTTGATAATGACAGCTCTCTTGGTGAATCGGATTTAACGTCTGAGAGTGATACGGTTTATGAGTTTTCGGCCAATTTCATGGCAGCAAAGAGTATTGAGAAGCATACTTTAGTCGCAAAGCTGGATTACGGTATTGTAGAGAGCAAAAATTCGATTTTCCCTATTGATCCCAAAGAGCTTGGTGGCTTCTTAAACCTGTCAGGTATTCCAAGGAATAGTATGATTGGTCAGAACTTGGCTTACACCAGCCTTATTTATCGTTATAAGTGGTTTGAAAATGACTTCGGCCTTTTTAAATCACCATTCTACGTGGGCGCATCCATTGAGCATGGTGGTGTCTGGTCGAACAATGATTTGAGTATTGATGAAGCGCCAATGTACACCGCGGGTTCTGTTTTCGCGGGTGTTGATTCTCCAATCGGGCCGATCATTTTAGCTTATGGCCGAACCGAAGATAATTTCGATTCGGTGTATCTGATTGTAGGTACGTCCTACAAATAATCATGCGCAGAGTCGCCATTTAAGTGCGTAATTAGGCAAAAATAGTGGGACTTTCGTCTTAACTTGCTATGTTGGTCAAAATGATAAGATTTTAATTTAACGTTAAATTTGCTATTCTACCGCCCACAGTTTGGCCTCTATGACGCCGCTCATCAATACAAATTGAATGACAAAAATGGCAATGGAGAGCCAAGTTTCCAAGGATGTTCACTTCTTTATTTTACTAACAATTATGAAGGGAAGAAGTGAACCGCAATGAGAGGAAAAAAGTCGTGCTTGAAGCCTACCGTAAACACGTCGAAGAACGTGCTGCCGAAGGAGTTGTTCCAAAACCACTAGATGCTGAGCAGGTAGCTGGCCTAGTTGAACTTCTGAAGAATCCACCTCAAGGTGAAGAAGAAATCATTCTTGACCTACTAGAAAATCGCATTCCACCGGGTGTAGATGAAGCTGCTTACGTAAAAGCTGGCTTCCTTACGGCTATCACTAAAGGTGAAGTAGCTTCGCCACTAGTAAGCAAAGCAAAAGCTGCAGAACTGCTTGGTACCATGCAAGGCGGTTACAACATCGAATCTCTAGTATCTCTACTAGACGATGCTGAGCTTGCTCCAATCGCTGTTAAAGCGCTATCTCATACTCTACTGATGTTCGATGCGTTCTATGACGTAGAAGAGAAAGCGAAAGCTGGCAATGCTGCTGCACAACAAGTACTTCAATCTTGGGCTGATGCTGAATGGTTTACAGCGAAAGATAAAGTAGCAGAAAAAATCACAGTAAAAGTATTTAAAGTCACTGGTGAAACGAACACCGATGACCTATCTCCAGCGCCTGATGCATGGTCACGTCCTGACATCCCAGTACACGCGAAAGCGATGCTGAAGATGGAACGTGATGGCATTACTCCTGATGAACAGGGTAGCGTTGGTCCAATCAAACAAATTGAAGAAATGCAAAAAGATGGCATTCCACTGGCTTACGTTGGTGATGTTGTTGGTACAGGTTCTTCACGTAAATCGGCAACAAACTCAGTACTTTGGTTCATGGGTGAAGATATCCCATTCGTACCAAACAAGCGTACTGGCGGTGTTTGTCTTGGTGGTAAAATTGCACCAATCTTCTACAACACAATGGAAGATTCAGGCGCACTACCCATTGAACTGAACGTACAAGACATGAACATGGGCGATATCATTGATATCTACCCGTACGAAGGTGTTGTTCACAAGAACGGTTCTGTGATCTCAAACTTTGAGCTAAGCAAAGTACTTCTTGATGAAGTGCGTGCTGGTGGCCGTATTCCACTGATCATCGGTCGTGGTCTAACGGGTCGTGCTCGTGACGCTCTAGGTCTAGCTGAAACGGATCTGTTTGCTAAACCAATCGATCCATCTGCATCTGATAAAGGCTACACGCTAGCTCAGAAGATGGTTGGTAAAGCATGTGGCGTTGAAGGTGTGCGTGCTGGTCAGTACTGTGAACCTAAAATGACGACAGTGGGTTCTCAAGATACGACCGGTCCTATGACTCGTGATGAGCTTAAAGATCTGGCGTGTCTTGGTTTCTCTGCAGACCTTGTAATGCAGTCTTTCTGTCACACATCGGCATACCCGAAACCTGTTGATGTAAACACTCACCATACGCTACCTGATTTCATCATGAATCGTGCGGGTGTTTCACTTCGTCCGGGTGATGGCGTTATCCACTCATGGCTAAACCGTATGCTTCTTCCTGATACTGTAGGTACAGGTGGTGACTCGCATACTCGTTTCCCTCTAGGTATTTCATTCCCTGCGGGTTCTGGCTTGGTAGCATTTGCTGCAGCAACAGGCGTTATGCCTCTTGATATGCCTGAATCTATCTTGGTTCGCTTTAAAGGTGAAATGCAACCGGGTATCACGCTACGTGACCTAGTACATGCCATTCCTCTTTACGGCATCAAGCAAGGCCTACTAACGGTAGAGAAAGCAGGTAAGATCAACGAATTCTCTGGTCGTGTACTAGAAATTGAAGGTGTTGAGCACTTATCTGTTGAGCAAGCATTTGAGCTTTCTGATGCATCTGCTGAGCGTTCTGCTGCAGGTTGTACCGTTAAGCTTTCTGAAGAGTCTATCTCTGAGTACTTGAACTCGAACATCGTGATGCTGAAGTGGATGATCGCTGAAGGTTACGGTGATGTTCGTACGATTGAGCGTCGTATTACAGCAATGGAAGAGTGGCTAGAGAACCCTGAGTTGCTATCTGCTGATTCAGATGCGGAATACGCGCACGTTATCGAGATTGATCTTGCTGACATCGATCAACCAATCCTATGTGCACCAAACGATCCAGATGATGCTCGTCTTCTTTCGGACGTTCAAGGTACTGAGATTCAAGAAGTGTTCATCGGTTCTTGTATGACGAACATCGGTCACTTCCGTGCTGCAGGTAAGATGCTAGAAGAGTTTAACGGCTCGCTAAATACTCGCCTATGGGTGGCTCCGCCAACGAAGATGGATAAAGACCAACTGACAGAAGAAGGCTACTACGGCATCTTCGGTCGTGCTGGGGTACGTATCGAAACTCCTGGCTGTTCACTATGTATGGGTAACCAAGCTCGTGTTGCTGATGCTTCGACGGTTATGTCGACGTCAACGCGTAATTTCCCGAACCGCTTAGGTAATGGCGCGAACGTTTATCTGGCTTCTGCTGAGCTTTCTGCTGTTGGCGCGATTCTAGGTCGCATCCCAACGAAAGAAGAGTACTTAGAGTACGCTGAGAAGATTAATGCAACCGCTGCTGATACATACCGTTACCTGAACTTCCATAAAATGGGTCAGTACACGGAAAAAGCAGACACGGTTATCTTCCAAGAACCAGCTTAGTTCCTCGTTATATTTGTAGCTGCAGCGTTGTTGACTGCGTACGTTCACCGGAGCGCCGGCCGCCTTAATTACATAGAGCTTCTATGCTCATAGGGATGAACGAACTTGTCGCCTAACTGCAACTCCAACTATTTAGAGGAACCCAAATGATAGAACGTCTACTTCGGTAGGCGTTTTTTTATGTCTGAAGACTGGACGACGAGCGACTCGATCTCTTGATGACTTCGCTATATACTCTCGCCTCATTTTTGCCACAACCCTTTTATTGAGTCTCTTTTTATTAGAGCTTTGGAGCCTTATGGAATTCGAATTTACTAGAAACACTCTAATGGGTGAATACTATGTGAAATGCAGCATGGGCCATGAGATTGTTGGCCGTTGGCTTCAAGAAGAGATCGGTAAAGATAAGCAAAAATTAGATCATGTGATGGCGTTGATTGAGCAATCTCGACAGGACTTGAGCAATGAAGTGACGTTGCTTGGCAAAGAGATTAGCCTTGCGATTAATGAAGACGAAGTAACGATTCAAGAAAACGTGTTAGCGCATGAGCAAGAGATGGAAGAGGGCAGTGAGTTCGACTTCTATAACTGTGAAAGCCAAGCAAGCTGTGGAATCGACGATTTCGAACTGCTCATCGAACGCTGGATGGATTTTTTAGGTTACTAGTCCTAAGACCTATTTGTTAGTCATTCAGAGCTTTGAAGGCTCCGTTGCCCAAAACTGGAGCAATAAGAGCATCGCGCATTAAGATAGTGAAAAGGCTGCACCATGTTGGTGCGGCCTTTTTCGTTATTACGACCTTATTATCTTCATCTTATTTAAAATCAAGCACTTAACTTTTTGGCACGCTACTTGGATTGTAATAAGAGAATTAACGGATTAAGTAAGAATTTAAGGAACGAATATGAAATTAATAAATGCCATTGTTAAGCCATTCAAATTAGACGATGTACGCGAAGCGCTCTCTGATGTGGGTATTGAAGGTATGACTGTTTCTGAAGTGAAAGGCTTTGGTCGTCAGAAGGGACACACTGAATTGTATCGTGGTGCAGAGTACCAAGTGGATTTCCTACCAAAGGTGAAGCTAGAGATTGCTACCCAAGCTGAGAATGTTGACCGAGTTGTTGAAGCGATTAGCCAAGCGGCACACACCGGAAAAATCGGCGACGGCAAAATTTTTGTGTATGACCTAAGCCAAGCCGTACGAATTCGTACTGGTGAAATGGATGCTGAAGCACTTTAAAGAATTACAAGGACTGGAGACTTTAATATGGAACTTACAACAACAGTAACGGAACTGCGTTACGCACTAGACACTTTTTTCTTCCTCATTTCAGGTGCGTTGGTAATGTGGATGGCAGCAGGCTTCGCGATGTTAGAAGCTGGCCTAGTTCGTTCAAAGAACACCACAGAAATTTTAACTAAGAACATCTGTTTGTACGCAATTGCTTGTACAGCTTTCTTAGTGGTTGGTTACAACATCATGTATGTCGACAACGGTGAAGGCGGTTGGTTGCCATCATTTGGTACTCTAATTGGTACACAAGGTGAAGGCGCAGATCACTCTCTAGAATCAGACTTCTTCTTCCAGGTAGTATTCGTTGCAACAGCAATGTCTGTAGTATCTGGTGCGGTTGCTGAGCGTATGAAGCTTTGGTCATTCCTAATCTTCTCTGTAGTACTAACAGCGTTCATTTACCCTGTTGAAGGTTATTGGACTTGGGGCGGTGGTTTCCTATCAGAAGCGGGTTTCAGTGACTTCGCAGGTTCAGGTATCGTACACATGGCTGGTGCAGCAGCAGCGTTAGCTGGTGTTCTACTACTCGGTGCTCGTAAAGGTAAATACGGTAAGAACGGTGAAATCTACCCGATTCCTGGTTCAAACATGCCACTTGCAACGCTAGGTACATTTATCCTTTGGTTCGGTTGGTTCGGTTTCAACGGCGGTTCTCAACTGATGGTTTCGGATTTTGAGAACGCAACAGCAGTAGGTCAAATCTTCCTTAACACCAACGCAGCAGCAGCAGCAGGCGCAATTGCAGCACTACTAGTATGTAAAACAACTTGGGGTAAAGCAGACCTAACAATGATTCTTAACGGCGCGTTAGCTGGCCTAGTAGCAATCACTGCAGACCCTCTATCACCATCACCTCTATTTGCTGTAGCGATTGGTTCGGTATCTGGTGCATTGGTTGTATTCAGCATCATCGCACTAGACAAAGCTAAGATTGATGATCCAGTAGGTGCTATCTCTGTACATGGTGTATGTGGTTTCTTCGGTCTAATGGCTGTGCCACTAAGCAACGCTGATGCAACGTTTGGTGCTCAGCTAATGGGTGCAGCAGTCATCTTTGCATGGGTATTCGGTGCTAGCCTAGCAGTATGGGCGGTGCTTAAAGCAACAATCGGTATCCGAGTAACGGAAGATGAAGAACTTGAAGGTATGGACATGCACGATTGTGGTGTCGGCGCTTACCCTGAGTTTGTATCAGTAAAATAATCAACAGTCGTCGCCTAATCTGAATGGGTTAGGTTGGACAAAGAAAGCCCCGCAACTCTTGTTGCGGGGCTTTGTTGTATTTACGGTTGCACAATATATAAACACGAACGTTGAAGTTAGGCTCATTGTTTAAGGGGAACGACAAGACACAAAGTTGAAATGGTTTGTTACAAAAGTGAGAGTTTGAATGGTCTGAGTAGACGGATTTTTTGTTGGTCGTCATTGTAATTATGTTAATGATGAATATAATAACGCAACTGATAGACATTATCATTTCGATATAAAGGATTTTACAATGAAGAAACTGCTAACACTTTCAGCTCTAGCGTGCGGTGTAATTGCCCCGACAGCAATGGCTGCGGAAGAAGTAAACGTATACTCTTACCGTCAACCTTTCCTTGTTGAGCCAATGTTCAAAGAGTTCACAAAAGAGACTGGTATTAAAGTAAACGTTAAGTTTGCTAAAAAAGGTTTAGCAGAGAAGTTAGCTCAAGAGGGTGAATACAGCCCAGCTGACGTTGTCTTAACTGTAGATATCAGCCGTCTATCTGAATTAACTAAACAAGGTCTAGTTCAATCTGTAGAGAGCGATGTACTTGAAAAGAACATCCCAGCTCAATACCAAGATACAGATAACGAGTGGTTCGCTCTAACAACTCGTACACGTAGCGTTTATTCTTCACGTGACCGTGTTGGTCGTCTAGGTGAAGAGTTCACTTACGAAGATCTAACTAAGCCTGAATTTAAAGGCAAAATCTGTACTCGTAGTGGTAAGCACCCATACAATGTTTCTCTAGTATCTTCGATGATTGCTCACAAAGGTGAAGCTGAAACGAAAGAATGGCTAGAAGGCGTAAAAGCAAACCTAGCACGTAAGCCTCAAGGTAACGACCGCGCACAAGTTAAAGCGATTAAAGAAGGTCTATGTGATGTTGCTCTTGGTAACAGCTACTACCTAGGTAAGATGGTTAATGATAAAGAGCAAAAAGCTTGGGCTGACTCTGTTTACATTAACTTCCCTAACCAAGAGACTACAGGTACTCACGTAAACATCTCTGGTATGGCAATGGCTAAATACTCTCCAAATGAAGAGAATGCCGTTAAGCTGATGGAATTCCTGTCTGGTAACACAGCACAAAGCATGTACGCAGAAGTGAACTACGAATACCCAGTGAAAGCAGACGTTAAACCTTCTGAGCTTGTTGCTTCATGGGGCGAGTTCAAAGCGGATACTATTTCTCTAGATGAAATTGCAAACCACCACGCGGCTGCAATCAAGCTATTAGACGAAGTTAAGTTCGATCTATAATTTATTACGGTAGGCTCCGGCCTAAGTAAAATGACAACCTCAAGTCGCCATTTTGGTTACTTGGGGTTGTTTGTTATTGGAAAATCACTTTTTGATACAAAGCACCCCGTTGATCCCTTGAGTTATTAGCATCTCACCTTGAAGTCATTAGAGTATATGGGTATAAATAACCCCACCATTAAAAGGACATGAGATGTATTTGCAAATGCATTTGTGTTTCATTAAGCCTCTTTGTAGTTAGGCGATGAAAGAAAAGAATTATTTATGGAACACCAGTAGCGGCATTATTGCTGTATTACTGGTTTTACCGATCTTAGCGATTTTTACGACGGCTGTTGGAGAAACAGATGAGCTATTTTCTCATCTGATGTCCACAGTAATGCCCACCTATGCTTACAATACGGTGGTTTTAGTCATGGGAACCTTATTCCTGTCTTTGGTTTTTGGTATTCCGTCTGCTTGGATTATGGCAATGTGCCGTGTTCCGGGAGAGTGGGTTTTGCAATGGGCGCTAGTACTGCCATTAGCAATGCCAGGCTATATTGTTGGGTATATATTCACCGATTGGTTCGACTTTGCTGGGCCTGTTCAAGTTCTACTGCGAGATCTTACTGGGTGGGGACCCGGTGAGTATTGGTTCCCGGATATTAGAACCTTATCTGGTGCTATTATTGTTCTGTCTCTCGTTCTCTATCCTTATGTTTACTTGCTGTGCCGCGCCGCATTTATGGAGCAAAACGTCTCCTTACTGCAATCCGCTCGGTTGCTAAAATGCTCACCTTGGGAAAGCTTTCGTCGTATCTCGTTGCCACTTGTTCGCCCATCAATGGCGGTAGGTCTATCGCTTGTTGCGATGGAAACTATCGGTGATTTTGGTACCGTGAGTTACTTTGCAGTCAACACTTTAACGACAGCGGTTTACGATACCTGGTTAGGTTATTCAAGTTTAACGGCTGCTGCGAAAATATCGGCAATTATGCTAGTTATCGTGATCTTGCTGTTGAGTTCAGAGCGCTACAGTCGTCGTAAACAGAAACTGTTCCAGAATCAATTCAGCAGTCGTGAAGACTTTCGTTACGACCTATCCGGTTGGAAGAAGTGGTTGGCACTGTTTTGGTGCTGGGGATTAGTGTGCGTTGCATTCTTATTCCCTCTGGGTCAGTTGATGATCTATGCCTACAAATACTTTGCACAAAGTTGGACGCCTGAATTCAGAGAGTATTCTGTTAACAGTCTTTATGTGTCAGTAATCGCGGCGATTATTGGCGTTATCATTGCGATGATTGTGAACTTTAATCAACGTGTCAGCCCGAGTAAGAAAAATCAGGCTTACATGCGTATTGCTTCGATGGGCTATGCTGTTCCAGGCACTGTGTTGGCGATTGGTGTGATGGTGCCTGTGTTGTTCATGGATCACTTAGTCAATGATATTGCCAAAGTGATGGAGTGGGGACGTCCGGGGCTGATTTTCTCTGGTTCCATGTTTGCTCTTATCTTTGCAATGGTGGTGCGTTTTTCTGCAGTGGCGATTGGCAGTATTGAAAGTAGCTTGAGTAAAGTATCTCCTTCATTGGATATGGCTTCTAAAACCATGGGTTGCAATACCAACCAGATGTTACGTCGTGTTCATTTACCTTTGATTAAACGCGGCGCGCTGATCGCCGGTTTACTGGTGTTTATCGAATCAATGAAAGAGTTGAATGCGGCCTTGCTGCTGCGTCCTTTCAACTTCGAAACATTGGCGACTTATGTTTATAACTATGCCTCAGATGAGCACCTAGAATTGGCGGCGATGCCTGCTGTATTATTGGTGTTGGTGGGTTTAATTCCTCTGATCATCGTAAACCGTTCCTTGGAGCAGAAAAACTAATGAGTTGTGCATTATCAATTAAAGATCTGACTTGTAAGTATGAGTCGCAAACCATTTTGGAAGCGCTCTCGTTAGAAGTTGAGCATGGTGAAATTGTTTGTCTTCTTGGTGCGAGTGGCTGCGGTAAAACGACCTTACTGAAGGCGATTGCGGGCTTACTTCCATTGAGTAGCGGTGTGATGAGTTTGAACTGTCAAACCATTGATGATGGCGAGAATTGGTTGCCACCAGAGCAGCGTAACATTGGTATGATTTTCCAAGATTACGCCCTGTTTCCGCACCTGACGGTAAACCAGAATGTCGGCTTTGGCTTGAAAGACCTTTCTGAGCAGCAAAAGAAAGACAAAGTTCAAGAGATGCTGGAGTTGGTTCACTTAGGTGAGTTCGGTGACCGCTACCCACATCAACTTTCAGGTGGTCAACAGCAGCGTGTCGCTATTGCCCGTTCTTTGGCGTACAAGCCAGACTTGCTACTGTTAGATGAACCATTCTCAAACATCGATACTCAGGTTCGTCATGAGCTGATTTCTCAGATTCGCAAGATTTTTAAGAAGCAGGGTGTTACAGCTATCTTCGTAACTCACAGCCGTGAAGAAGCGTTCGCATTTGCAGATAAAATGGCAGTAATGAACCATGGTGTGATTGAGCAGTATGGTTCGGCATCTGAGTTGTATTTCCATCCTTCAAGTAAGTTTGTTGCAGACTTTTTGGGTGGCGGTAGCTACCTCAATGCACAGCGTATTTCGGAGCATGAATTTGAAACCAGTTTGGGTATGGTTGAAGCCAAACCGCAAACGGAGATTGAGTTCGGCAATACATGTGAGCTTCTGCTAAGGCCCCAGCATATCCAAGCAAGTTACGAGCAAGATAGTGCTATTTCGGTGCTAGAACAGCAATTTATGGGTGATCACTGTCGTTATGTAATCGAAGCGCATGGTCAGAAGTTATTAGCAACCTCGTCAGAAGCACTTGAAGTGGGTATGCCGGTCAACGTAAAAGTCGATACCAAAGGCGTATTGGCTTTTTAAAGAGATATAACGCGATACTAATCGTTACAAGAATCGCGATAAAAAAGCCCAGCACTTTAATCAAAGTACTGGGCAAGAGTTCTTCACTTATAGGCTTTAACAAGGCAGTGATTTGTTAAGTCCCATACAAAACTGCTGCACTCTATAAGCCTATAGAGAGAGGAAGTCTTTCACTTTTTGAAGAACACGTTCTGCAGTGTCTTTATCTTCCATTTCTGCGAAGATTCGTAGTAACGGCTCTGTTCCTGAGAAGCGAGCAATGACCCAGCCGCCATTCTTGAAGTACACCTTGGCACCATCTTCATAGCTGACTCTTTCAATTTCGTATTCAAATTCAGGCAGTTGCTTCTCGACGTAGATCTTAGTGTAGAGCGCTTCTTTCTCTGAAGGTTTAAACTTATAATCGCCTTCTGCGGTGTAGGCATAGCCATATTTAGAGTAAATCTCATCAAGTAATTCAGACAGCTTCTTGCCTGTCACACTGATCATCTCAACCAGTAAGCTTGAAGCAAATACGCCATCCTTACCTTTGATATGACCACGAATGGTTAAACCCCCCGAACTTTCGCCGCCAATCAGAGAGTCATCGGCCTCCATTTGTGAGCTGATGTGCTTAAAGCCTACAGGAACCTCAAAGCTCTTCTCACCATGATCCGCCGCGACTTTATCCAGTAGATGTGTGGTTGCGATGTTACGAACGACAGAGCCCTTCCAACCTTTGTATTCCAGCAAGTAGTAGTAAAGTAGGAGTAGTACTTCGTTAGGGTGAATGAAGTGACCTTTCTCATCGATGATTCCCAAACGGTCGGCATCGCCATCAGTACCAATACCAATGTCATAGCCTTCTGCTGCAACTAAGTGCTTCAAGCGATAGAGCGTTGCTGCGCTAGGAGAAGGCATTAGGCCACCGAAGTCTGGGTTTTTACCATCGTTGATTACGTCGACATCACAACGACCGTTGATAAGAACCGTTTGCAGAGCGTTTTTCGCCACACCAAACATTGGGTCGATCAGCACGCGTAGATTCGCTTTCTTAATCGATTCAATATCGATGGCATTAATGATGGAATCAACAAAGGCGTTCATCGGGTTGATGATTTCGATCTCTTTGTCATTCAACGCTTGCTCGAAATCGACACGAATAATATCTTCGTTGGTCAGTGTTGCGATTTGCTGTTCGATCTTCTCTGTGATGATCTCATCAGCATCACGGCCACCTTCAATGAATACCTTGATGCCATTGTAATCGGCTGGGTTGTGAGAGGCGGTAATACACGCCGAGTAGGTGCATCCCATCTCTTTTGCTTGGAACATCACGATAGGTGTTGGAACAAACTTATCGATGAAGCTTACTTTGATGTTGTTCGCCGCAAGTACTTCTGCAAACCAACATGCGGCTTTATCGGAAAGGAAACGACGGTCATAGCCGATCACAAACCCATTCTTGGCTGCATCTTCGTTGTTAATGATGTTAGCGAGCGCTTGCGCTACCAAACGGACGTTTTCTCTAGTGAACTCTTCACCAATGAAAGCGCGCCAGCCACCTGTACCAAATTTAATCATTAGAAAATCCTTTTAGTCTCATTGTCTCAAGCCCGTAAAGACTTGAGACAAGAGCTGTTCGTTAAATTGCGTGACTAGCCTAGAACAACGACAACATCGTTCACGCTGCCTTCTGCTTGTACTGGGATTGCGCCTTCAACTGACTCACCATTGATAGTGATAGAGGCAACGCCTTTGCTTACTGCATTCGGGTTTTGCACTGTGATGTTGTAAGTTGCGCCACGCCATTGACGAGTAACCTCGAACTCTGGCCAATCAGTCGGGATACAAGGATCAACCGTTAAGCCTTCAAAGCCTGTACGAACACCAAGAATGAAGTTGGTTACCGCGAAGTAAGCCCAACCCGACGTACCCGTTAACCAAGGGTGGTTTGCACGGCCGTGGTCTTGGTGATCTTTACCCATGATGAACTGCACGTACGAGTATGGTTCTGCGTAACGTGTTTCAATCATGTCGTTTTGGTTGTACGGGTTCAGTGCGTCGTAGAATTTCATAGCACGGTCACCACGACCTAGTTTCGCTTCTGCTACCCAAGCCCATGGGTTAGGGTGAGAGAAGATTGCACCGTTCTCTTTTACACCTTGGTAAACGCGAGTTACGAAGCCGATATCATCGTTTGGTGTTGCGAATGAAGGAGAGTTTAGGTGTAGGCCGTATTCAGAGAATAGGTTCTCATCGACTGCGTCCATCGCTTTCTCACCGCGTTCTTGAGATACCGCACCAGATAGAACCGCGAGCGTGTTTGACTCAAGGTGCACACGACCTTCAGCTTGTTGTGCTGTACCGATCTTGTCGCCATTTTTAGTCAGACCACGGATGTACCAGCCACCTTCGTCATCCCAAAGATGCGTTTCACATGCTTCACGAACGTTAGCAGCCATTTCAGTGTATTTCGCAACGTCAGCATCGTTATTACGGAACTTAGCAAGATCTAGGAATTCTTGTAGCGCCCAGAAGTGTAGGAATGAAACCATTGATGATTCACCGCCACCTAGGTTCAAACAGTCATTCCAGTCAGCACGAAGGCCTTTACAAATACCCGTTTGACCCACGTATTCAGCAGAGAAGTTCAGTGCCGCTTTCATGTGTTCGTAAACTGTCGCGTCGCCACCGTCTGCGTATGGGATCACTTCATCAAAGAAGTCGTGCTCACCGGTTTCCATTACGTATTTGATAATGGTCGGAACGATCCATAGGTGGTCATCAGAACAGGTATCGTCAATGCCGTGGATCTTGTCGTCATCTGACGGTGTTGGAACAACTGTTGGTGATTTTGATGGCTCAACGTCGGCTTTCTCTGGATCGAACCAGTCAGGATCGAACAAGTGTAGACCGTAGCCCGCTTTCACTTGGCCGCGAAGCAGGTCGATAATACGTTTCTTGGTCATTTGTGGGTTGGCATGGGGTACTGAAATAGCATCTTGAGCCGTATCACGGTAACCAAGACCAGTACGACCGCCAACTTCGATGAATGATGCAAAGCGTGACCAAACCACACAGGTTTCCGCTTGGTATAGCGTCCACGTGTTGATCATTGTGTCTAAGCCTTCGTTTGGCGACTTAACTTGGAATTTGTTGCAACGCTCGTCCCAGTGATCTTTGATGCCTTGGAAAGCGGCGTCTACGTTTGCTGTGTCTTGGTACTTCTCACGTAGGCGTTCACCGTTGCCTTTACCGATACCGAGTACATACGCAAAGCGAACTTCTTCACCGGGTTGAATCGTAAATTGCTTGTGCAGAGAACCACAGTGGTTGTAACAAGTTTGAGCGCTGTTAGAACACTTACCGTTTTCAACCGCAATTGGATTTGCTTCATCACGGTACATACCAAGGAAGTTATCACGTTGGCCATCGTAGCTGTCTGGTGAGAAAGTTGAAGCTAGGTAGTAGAAGCCTTCAAAGTCGTTAGTGTTGTAGTACAGGTCGTATTCCAGAACACCTTCTTGGTAAGACGTGCCCGCAGAGTACAAAGACATCTGATGGTTTTGATTGTCTGATTGAATATGGCTGAAAGAGAACTCAACAAACGAGAAAGTGCTGATAGTACGTGGCTTGTCAGTGTTGTTCTTTAATACAACGTCCCAAACTTCTGCATCTTCACCCTTAGGTACGAATAGCGTCTTGGTTGCGGTAATGCCGCTGTATTCACATTTGAATTTTGAGTATGACAGGCCGTGACGAACTTCGTAGTTCGCTTCATCTAGGCTCTTTGCCACTGGTTGCCAAGAGATAGACCAGTAATCACCCGTCTCATCATCACGCAGGTAAACATAGTGTCCTGGGCGGTCAAAGGTGCCGTTTGGACGGAACTTAGTAACACGGTTGTATTCCGGAGAATTGTAGAACGAGTAACCGCCCGCATTGTGCGAAATCACGGTACAAAACTTTTCAGTACCTAGGTAGTTTGTCCAAGGTGCTGGTACATCAGGGCGAGTGATGACGTATTCGCGATTGTCGTTATCGAAATAGCCGTATTTCATTGTCATTTCCTTTTTAACAAACTGCATCTATGCAGCTAATTTTTAAATAGTGATGCTGAGTCGTATCTAACTGAGCACCTTAATTTGAGTCAGCAACCACTCGATATGAGTGTCGCTTTGGTTTGTTTTATTGAGCTTTCCAAGGGTTGCGATAATCAACATTGAGTTTGTCGAGTAATGGCAGATGCCCCTTTAGGCGAGATAGGTAATCTAGCCAGTTTCGGTTGTTTTTATGTGTCCAACATCCTTCAGCTAAAGCGCTAATTCTTGGGAATACCATGTAATCCATACGCTTTTGGTTGGTGACGATCTCACACCATAGAGCACACTGAATTCCGCGGATCCGCTTACGAATTGGGTCGGTGTCGGATATCTCAGCAAGCGCTTCGTAGGTATAAGCTTGTTCTAATGGGATAACGGCAGCCCAATCTACGCCCGGCTCTTCCGGTGCATAATCTTGGGTCATGTCGAGATAGGTAAATTGTGCAGGTTGCAATACCACATCAAAGCCTTGGCGAGCGCAATTGACAGCCGCTTCTTCACTGAGCCATGAATAGATGATGGTCTCTTTGCTCACCTTGTCGCCGTGCTGAGCTTCTTCCCAGCCCACCATGCGTTTGCCGAGTTGCTTAAGCTTATTCTCGGCATAGCGGAATAGGTGACCTTGTAGGTCTTTGCTGTCTTGGTACTGGTGTTCTTTCATCAACGCTTGAGCAGCAGGGCTGTTGCTCCACACTCCCGGTGGCACTTCGTCTGCACCCATGTGAATTAATTCGCTCGGGAACAGCTCTGCGACTTCTTCAATAACTGCATCTAGAAATTGGTAAGTGCCTGGTAAACCTGGGTTTAGGACGTTGTCGTTGTAGTGCTGAATGCTTTTGTATTGAGTAGTGTCAGCTTGCTCTACCAACATGTCAGGCAGTGATTTGATTGCGGCACGGCAGTGTCCCGGAATATCGATCTCTGGGATCACCGTGATGCTGCGTTGCTCTGCGTATTCAATGACTTCGCGAATCTGTCGTTGTGTGTAGAAGCCGCCATAGTTGTCCGCAATGTGGGTATATTGCGGCTCTAGTGCATGATCAGGGCCACGCCAAGCGCCAATTTCTGTTAGCTGTGGCAGGCTCTTTATCTCAATTCTCCAACCTTCATCGTCAGTTAGGTGCCAATGAAATACGTTGAACTTGTAGTGCGCCAGTTGATTGATTAAACGCTTCACTTGCTCTACTGAGTGGAAGTGACGAGCGCAGTCCAACATCATGCCGCGGTACTTAAAGCGCGGTTGGTCGGCTATCTTGCAACATGGTAGAGAGAAGTTCTCTGCGTCCAGTTGTTGAACTAGTTGAATCAAGCTTGCCACAGCGTGTGTAAAGCCCGACTGGCTGCCTGATTCAGCAATAATCTGTTGTGCAGTGATGGTCAGTTTGTATTCGGCTTCATCTAACGTCGGGTTGCTGCGAAATAGAATGTTGCCGCTTTCGTCTTTTGAAAGTTCAGCTGAAAGCGCGGTCGAAAGAGACAGCTCAAAGGTCGAGAGCAACTCTTGCTGGAACCAAGAGACTGCCTTATCAGCAAGATGAGATTGAACCTCAATTCTGCAGTCGTTATTTAGCGCGAAACTACTTTGCTGAAATTCGATCTGATTAGGCTGAGGAATCAATGCAATCTCAGCAGCGTTAACTTCAGGTATTTGATTGCGTTCACGGTATGGCGAAGCCAGTACTATGGGTGATATCGCGACAGGCAGTACCGATGTTTCTCCATCATTATGTGACTGGATAAAGGCATCGTTAAGGCCATCAGAATAGAAGCGGAATGGTGCGCTTTGAATACTGAATTCAAGGTAGTAATGGTTGTTGGCCTTTAACACTGACGAACTTGGTGTGAATGAGCAAAAGCTGCCAACTTGAGTCAGCTCTCCTTGCGATAAACTCTCTGGAAGGATGAAACGATCAAATGCAAAGTGCAGAGACCAATCTTTTACGTCGAGGTCACTTAAGTTATGTACCGTAAGGCCAAATCGGCAGTTATTTTTTTGTTCAGAAAGAACAGCTAAGTCGATGCGATAATTCATATAACTTCCCTGCTAAGCCTGTTGATACAAGTTGTGTTGTGGTTTTCCGGCAAACATCAATGCGCCTTCAATAGCGTCGAATTGAGGTTTAACGATCCATTGTTGTACTGGTGGTGATAGCCAGTTGAGAATACGCTCAGCGATACTTCCCATTAAGCACACCTTGTCAGCGCCTTTTCGATGCAGCGCTAAGACAAACATTTCGATATCAGCCGCGGTTTGCTTGAGCATATCGATAGCCAGTTCGTCACCTTCGTTAGCGAGTTGAAAAATAACTGGTGAGAATTGACCGTAATCCTTTGGAATAGCACCTTTTGACCATTCGACAATGGCATCCACATCATTATTAAAGTGATTCATCACATGTAGAGTCAGCGGGGTTTTGTTGCGAATACCGTCTTCTGCAAGCAAGACTTGTTGAATCAAACGTAAGCCCATGACTGCGCCGCCGCCTTGATCTGAAATCGGAAATTCACGACCGCCAACCACATATTGCTCACCGTCTTTTAGGAAGATACCGCAAGAACCCGTACCACCGATCATGATTGCGCCGTCTTGGCCATTGTGAGCACCAATGCAAGCGCCATAAGCGTCGGTATTTAGTGTCATGCTTGCGAAAGGGTGTGGTTGAGCCATGAAGTCGAACCATGCTGATTTTTGCTCAGCGCCAGCCAGCGCTAGGCCAACATGCATATTTGAAAAATGGTCTGAGTTGAGTTGCCCTTGTTGTGCCGCTTTTGTGATGGCATCAATAATTGAGCTCATCGCAACATCAACACCCAAAAGGATGTTGCCACTGCCACTTTTCGCTTCACCAATCAGTTTGCCTTGAGCGTCACGAATACGAGCACGACAAGAAGTACCACCACCATCAATACCGACGTAGTAAAGAGTCATGATTATTGCTCCTTACGCTGAGCTAAGAAGTTGAACTGTGCAGCGGTTGCTAATAAGAACCACGCACCATGAGGGATCCATTGCTCACCCCAGCGCCAGTTTTGAAGCATGTCATCTTTTTGTGCTGGTGGATTGAACGCAATGTCTTGTTCATCTTCAAAACCAGCTGTGATGCCATTACAGATACCGCCTTTCGCATTGAAGAACCCAAGCTGAGGTAGGTAGTCTGGGTTGTTATGGCCATGACCATCGAGCATGCACATGTGGTATGGGTTGAGGCCCAAGATCCAATCAAGGCTATTTTGTGAAAGCTGGATTAAGCGCTCTTGAAGTTCGCTATCTTTAATGTGCGGTTGAACTAGGTAAGCCATGGTTGCGAGTGAGCCAAGGCGTGCGTTCTCGCCTTGCCACCAGTAACCGGTTTCGTTCTGTTGAGCGACGAAGAAGGCATCACGTTTATCACCATCGACAGATTTAACGTATTGTCTTGGATAGCCAAATGGGTTGGTGACTTTGTCGGTGATGTTGATTTCGAACTGACAAGCTTGTTCAACAACTGTGCGCGCCTGTTCTTTTAATTCAGCATCGGTTTCATTGTCGATGTATTCACATAGTGCAATCACAGGAAGACCGGCTTCAGCTGCGTGAAAGTATGGACGAGAGCCATCAGAGTTTGCCGACCAGAAGTGCTCAAATGAATCATCGGATTGCTGACGAGAGATTAAACGAGTCGCCCAAGTTCTTGCTTCTGATAGGTATTGCTGGTCTTGTGTTACGCGATACAGCTCATTGGCTGCGAGTAGGGCGCAATACTCATCGATGATGTTCTCTTCACCATCGTTTAGATACTGGAGGTTGTACTCTTTTAGATGCCAGTAACCCTTAACCGCCATTTCAAGGTATGTGTGGCTCGAGTAGCTGCCAGAGATTTCAAGCTCAGAAGCTGCGGCTAATGCTGCGATAGCAACACCTGCACCTTGTCGGTAGCCCGCTTGTAAGTCCGTTGATTTATGACCTTCTTGAGTCGCATAAGCGCAGATATCGCGTTGGTTGATATCTTTGCTCCATTTGTCGAATACCGTCATATAGAAGTATCCGTCAGCGTCTTGCATACGCACTAAGAAGTCGGCACCGAACAGAGCCTCTTCCGTTAGACGAGTCATGGAGAATTTCGGGAAGTCTGGGTTATGGCTAGTCAAGCGTACGCTTTTTAGCATGTTCCAAACGACCATCGGAATTTGTTGTGGGTTTAGGTAGTTACCATAAGACAGGTGGCTAAAATATTTACTGACATCACCTGATGCGTCATACCATCCACCGTGGACATCGACGTATCGGTCGGTACCTAGAATTTGTGCTTGTCGATCTTTTTTGTCGAAAATACCGCCACAGCGTTGTGACTTCAAGTAATGAAGCACATCAGAAAACGTGTGGTTCATTAATAGGTTGCTACCAATCTCAAATACTTCTGAACGCAGGTTGTCAAAACGTAGGTAGTAGCGACCAGATTCAGTGACTGAACTGAAATCAATAGTGAAGAATTGCCCTTGATGCCAATTTGCTACGCGGCCTTGTTTAACCACATCAAAATTTCCGACAGTCATATGGTTGTCAGCACAGACGAGTAGAGCCGTAGTGCTTGATAGGCGAGCTTTCTTAGTTTGTAGGATAGCTTGCTTCGGGCCTGTGGACTCATAGCCAATATGGTTGGTCAATAACAGCATCAATATTCTCCGACAGTCCTAGTTTCTATTGGCTAGGTACTTGAATGTTTTGGATATAAATAGTTAGGGTCCGAAGACCCTAACTTGGGTTTTATTGCTTAGCTTTCGTGTAGGTAACAGCGCACAAAGTGGTTATCAGCGAGCTGCGTAACCCCTGGTAGCTGCTCTTTGCACTTATCCATTGCGTGAGTACATCTGCCTGCAAATGGGCAGCCTGCTGATACTGGTGTCCACAGAGGAATCTCACCTTTGTTGCCTGCAAGTTGCTCGTGGATCGACTTCTTAGGATCTGGAACGGCCGAAACAAGCAATTGGGTGTATGGGTGCTGAGGGTTAGCAATCACGTCATCGGTATCGCCCCATTCCACCATGTGTCCCACGTACATCACCGAAAGGTCTTCAGCGATGTAACGAGCGGTTGCGATATCGTGAGTGATGTAAAGCAGAGACATTTGCTTCTCGAACTTCATCTCTTCCATCAGGTTCAAAACACCGGCACGAATCGATACATCAAGCATTGAAGTTGGCTCATCGGCTAGTACAACTTCGGCACCTACCGCGATGTTGCGGGCTAGGTTGACACGTTGACGTTGGCCGCCAGACAGTTGGTGAGGGTACTTCTTCGCCGTCTCTTTTGGTGGGATCAGGCCCACTTGCTCTAAAAGATCGTAAACACGTTCTTCTAGCTCTTTCTTGTTGCCCGGAGATACTTTCTTGTGGATCAACAGTGGTCGAGCAATGTGGTGGAAGATATTGTGCGTTGGGTTCAATGAACCAAACGGGTCTTGCCATACCATCTGCACGCCTTCACGGTAGTGCATAAGATCTTTTCTGCTTGAGATCTCTTGGATATCACGACCTTTGTATTCGATCGTGCCGCCTGAAGGTGCGTACATTTTTGCGATCATTTTTGCGGTTGTTGATTTGCCTGAACCAGACTCACCAACCACTGCTAGGCCACGGCTTTTGTACATCTTGAATGACACGTCGTTAATCGCACGCATCATTGGGGTTTGAATGGTGGTACTGCTTATTGGGAAGTCTTTTACGACATTCTTGCCTTCTACCAATAATTGACCGAAATCTTTGCTCATAATTGTCTCCAGAATCCTTATTCGCTTTGCTTGTTTTTAGGCGGTCGAGCCGCCTTGTTCGTTATTCACGCAAGCTATAGCTTCCTTTGTACTATTGGGTCACCGTACAGGTGGCAGTTAGACAAATGTCCCGGGTCGATAGAACGCAGCTTGGTTGGCACCTTGGTACACTTTTCATGTACACGGTCACAACGAGCTTGGAAACGACACCCTTCAGGGATCTCTAACAGGTTCAGAGGGTTACCCGGAATACCTGCTAACTTTGTCTTTGGCCCTGTCAGTGGAGGGAAAGAATTTCCCAGCCCTTTGGTGTAAGGGTGGTAAGGGTTTTCTAGAATATCTTGAGAGTTAGCCACTTCGATTAGCTCACCTGAGTACATGATGCCGATGCGGTCAGAGAACTCGACCATCAATGACAAGTCATGGGTGATGAACAGAATTGAGAAGCCAAATTCTTCTTTTAGTGCATAGATCTTTTGTAGGATTTCGCGTTGCACAACCACATCAAGTGCGGTTGTCGGCTCATCCATAATGATCAGCTTTGGATTCAGTGCTAACGCGATAGCAATAACCAAGCGCTGACGCATGCCGCCAGAGAATTGGTGAGGATAGTCACTCAATCGGCTCGGGTGAATATCGACGATTTCAAGTAGACCTTCAGCACGCTGCTTAGCTTGCTCGCGAGTCATGTTGGTGTGACGCATGATTACGTCACAGAACTGCTCTTCCATCGGTAGTACTGGGTTGAGTGCGTTCATCGCGCTCTGGAATACCATCGACATCTCACTCCAACGGAACGACTGCATACGGTCATCACTGTATTCAAGGATGTTCTCACCGTTGAAGATAACCTCACCACCACTGATGTAAGCGGGCGGCTTATGAAGACGCATAAGAGAGAAAGCGACCGTTGATTTACCACAGCCAGATTCACCAGCTAGGCCGAAGACTTCACCTGGAGCGATGTCGAAACTTACGTTGTTACACGCACGAACATCGCCAGACTCTGTGATGTAATCCACGCATAAGTTGCGGATAGAAATTAGTGGTTCAGACATGATTATTTATCTCCGCTCCAAAGTGCATTTTGTGGTGGTAGTTCTGGTTCACGTTCTTCTTTGTCTTGAGCTGCTAGTTTCTTCCAACGCTTCATGCCTTTGTGAGAACGCAGTTGCGGGTTAGCAATTTCATCGACCGCGAAGTTAAGTAGAGCAAGGCCAGTTACAAGTAGTGTCAGTGCGATACAAGGAGCCAGCAGTTCCCACCAAGCGCCAATCAGCATTGATGAAGAGGTTTGAACGTTGTAAAGCATGATGCCCCAGCTGATTGTGTTCGGGTCACCAAGACCTAGGAACGAGATGGTTGCTTCCATCATGATTGCGTACATCACCGAACCGATGAAGCTTGCGCCAACGATAGAGATAAGGTTTGGCAGAATCTCTACGAAGATGATGCGGAATGAAGATTCACCCAAAACTTCAGCGGCTTTTACAAACTCTTTTTCACGCAGTGCTAAGGTTTGGGAGCGAACAACACGGGCACCCCAAGCCCAAGACATAAAGCCGATAACCAAGGTTATGGTGAGTGGCCCTGCCTCACCGATAAAGGCTGCTACTACGAACAGTAATGGGTATTGAGGGATTACCAGCATGATGTTCATTGCGGCTGTTAGAACGTCATCGACACGGCCACCGAAGTAACCTGCAGAAACACCAATAACAGTTGCGAGTAAACATACGGTTAGACCCGCACCAAAACCTACAGCAAGAGATACGCGTGCGCCGTATACCACTTGAGACCAAACGTCACGACCCATACGAGTTGTACCTAGTACGTGGTCTGCCTTTTTAGACATGATCAATGTACGACGGTCGTCTGCTAGATTTTGAGCAACCCAGCCATCAGGGTTAGTTTGTGCAGACTTCACCACGAAACCAGGATATTCGTGTGGGTTACCTGTACGCTTGTCTGGTACATGTTTGGTGATTAATGGAGCTGCAATCGCGCCAAGAATAAAAATACTTAGGATGATGACGCCTGTTAGGGCCATCGGGTTACGCCAAATGAGTTTTAAAAAGTCTTTCATGATTATTTACCACCCTTACGAAGACGAGGGTCAAGAACAACGTAAAGCATGTCTGCAACTAGGTTAAAGAACAGCATGAATAGCGTCATGATAAGCAGCTGACCTTGCAGTACTTGGTAGTCACGAGCGTTAATTGCGTTGAAAAGTACGCTGCCAAGACCTGGGTAGTTAAAGATGATTTCGATAATTAACTGACCGCCGATTGCCATACCTAGCGACATTGACAGGGCTGTCACACTAGGTAGCATCGCGTTACGAGCTGCGTAGTTGAATACCACTCGGTTTTCGCTCAGGCCTTTGCCTTTCGCCATGGTGATGTAGTCTTCGGCTAATAGGTTGATCATGTTGTTACGCATGTTTACTAGGAAGCCACCAATTTGAACAACAGAAGCACAGAACAGTGGTAAGAAGGCGTGGTAAGCGACATCTTTAATGAATGCCCAGCTTGTCCAATCAGGTATAGTACCAGCGGTGTAGGCATACCCTGTTGGGAACCACTTCAAGCCAATTGCAAAGGTAAATAGTGCAATCATCGCGATAACAACTTGAGGAACGGCTTGTAGAATCAGCATCCCTGGCGTTACGAAGGCATCGTACTTACTGCCGCGTTTCCACGCTGCGAAAATACCTAGGATTGAACCAATCGAGAAAGAAAGAATAACTGCGGTGCCGGCTAAGAAAAGCGACCAACCGAATGCTCCACCCAACAGTGTGTTTACAGAAAGTGGGTAGAATTGAATTGATGTACCAAGTTCCCAGCTAAGAATGTTCTTCATGTACGCCACGTATTGAACTAAGTAGCCACCATCAACGAAGCCTAATAGTTCTTTCATTGCAGCAATACGCTCTGGAGTAACTTGTACAGAAGCGTTCGCAAACATCATGGTAACTGGGTCACCAGGCATTGCTCTTGGAATAATAAAGTTTAACGTCGCAGCAACTAATAGCGCGACAAAATAAAATGACAAACGTCTTAAAAAATAACCCATAACTCACACCTTACTCACCCAGATTGTTTCCCTGTTTCTGGATTCAGGTCGCTCCTAGCGAAATTTGGAACGAAAAATCCCCTGACGACTAGCGCCATACTTTCAATTGAGAGTGTGGGGATTTTTATAAGCGGCGTAAGAGGTTACGCCGCAAGGATTGAACGATTACTTATTTAACTGGTTTTAGGTCCAGTACATGAAGTAGACGCTCTGGAATACCAGCCCAAATGTTTGGACGGCCTTTTGGATTTTCTTCGTTCCACCAACCAGTGAAGCGAGTTGTGTTGTATTGGTACATGTAAGCACCAGACATCACAGGGATTGTCACTTGGTCTGCAGCGATGATTTGCTGGATACCGTGTGCAATGTCTAGCTGCTCGTTCTTATCAGCTGTTTTGTAGAAGCTGTTTAGAAGACCATCTAGCTTGTCGTTTTTGTAGAAGTGCATTGCGAAACGAGGCATACCATCACCAGATTGTAGTGATGAGTTGTAAGCACTGTTCCAGTACGTGTATGGATCCGCACCGTGGAAGTAGTTTGTGTATGCTACGTCGTATGTACCTTCAAGCATTGCTTGGTTGTAAACAGAGAAGTCAGGTGTACGAGCTTTTGCTTTAATACCGATTTCGTTTAGCTGTTCTACCGCTAGTTGAACTGTGTTGTTGAAGTCAGTCCAGCCGTTTGGCGATTGAATCATTAGTTCGAAAGACTTGCCTGATGGAGTGTCAACAAAACCATCTTTGTTTACATCTTTGAAGCCAGCGTCAGCAAGAAGCTTCTTCGCGCCTTCAGCGTTGTAAGTGTTGAAGCCTTTGTACTTGTCATGAGTTTTTTCATCAGACCAAGCTTCAAACGCGTAGCCAAGACCCGATGCGAAATCGTTTACAGTACCGCCACCGTAGAATGCGATGTCGATGATAGTTTGACGGTCAAGAGCCATAGAGAAAGCACGACGGAAGTCAACGTTGCTCAATGCTTCATGCTTCGCAGCATCAGGGTGCTTGAAGTTAACGATGAATGCCTGTGTACCTGCTGGCGGGTACCAGTAGTGGTGTTTAGGGCTAGCTGCTGCGTATGTACGATCGATATCTGGAACGAAAGAAGACGTCCAGTCCATTTCACTGTTTACAACTTTACCTAGGAATTGGTCGTTGTTCGCAATTTGTGGAACACGTAGACAGTCAACATCTAGGTTGTCTGCATCCCAGTAGTTCGGGTTTGCACACTGGATGTATAGCTGCGCTGTAAACGTATCGATTTCTGTAAATGGACCAGAACCTACCGGGTTCTCATTGGTAAACGTTGATGGATCTTTAACGTCTTTCCAGATGTGCTTAGGTACTACAGGTACTTTAGCAATCTCGTAAGGTACGTTTGAGTTTGCTTCTGTTAGTGTGAACTTAACTTGGTTGTCGTTCAGTTTTTCTACAGAAGTTACCCAAGAGTTGATACCAGATTGGTCAAGCTCTGGCTTCTCTTTTACAAGGTTGAAAGAAAAAACAACATCATCAGCAGAGAAAGTTTCTCCGTCTGACCATTTAACACCCTTACGAATGTCGAAAACAACGCTCATCAGATCATCTGACATCTTGAAGTTTTCAGCTAGACGGAACACTGGAGTGTTACCGTGCATTTCGTTAAATACTACTAGCGGCTCATACATGAAGTCAGTTGTAGTATGTAGGTTAGTAGCACCAAGGTACGGGTTAAAGTTACGTACGAATGTAGTGTACTCTTTCGGGTGAACGGTCAGTTCACTGCGTTCTGCAGCGGTTGCTACTGATGCAAAACCTGTTGTAGCAGTTGCAATAATTGCTGTTGCTATTGCTGTTTTTTTTATATTGGCAAGCATAGCTGTTCCTTACTATTTGCTTTCATTTCACTAATGGATTGAATGTTATCTGTCGCTAAATTGTTTAGTAGATACACACTCTGGTTAAAGGCCTACCTCTTCTTCGTTGCTCCAGATTCATCGTTGATTCTGAGAAGTGGTAAGAGTGGCCTGTAGGCCTTTGGCAGGAGTAAGAAAACACCTTATCGATGAATTAATCAAACTCGTTTCCCGTCAAAAACGTTAAAAACACACAACCCCACGTCATTAACGTCAAAATAGGTTGCTTTGGTGGTTTTTCGTACGCAATTGTTAAAGTGATGTGACTCGCATTTGGTTTTGAGGTTCTTGCAGGTTGTAAGTGGCCACTAACTTTAAAGGCTTTTTATTATAATGCCTTACCCTACGTTGGTATAATTGTAGATCTCGGTCACTTGCCAGTTTTACGTTAAATTTCCCTAGAAAATTAAATCTGCCGTTCTGTTGTGACTCGCTTCTCAAACTGCAACAAAGAGTCAGATAACGGTCAGATATGATTGAGAATAGAACGAAAAGTACTGACGGTTACCAGCTCGCACTGTGAGTAATTAGCGTGAATTTCCCCTTGTTTAAAGGCGTAAAAAAAGTGCATTGCAAGCGTTGGGATTCTACTTTTTGTGATTATTAGGCGTACAAAAAAGCCCACGCTAGGTGGGCTCCATTATTCAAAGTATCGTGATGTTGGTTCAGGGTTTAACTGGTCAGTAGTTTCTGCAGTTTATCTCTTAGCATCTCAATGTGGGTTCTTTCTGGTGTCTGTTCTTTGCAGTGTTCCAGAATGAATTCGATTGAGCTCAGTACCGTTCGCCAGCGAGGCGTTTTCGGTAGGGTTTCTACGCGTAGGTATTTGTCTAGCGTTCGAGTTTGCAGCGTACTGCGGTCTAAGTAGACGCGCCACAAGCCACTCTTCTCGGCGAAAGCAAACTTGGTTTCACCAGTCACCGATTCCCAGTAGATGATGGCATTCGTCATCGCATCGACCAGTACCTCACGCATTAACTCTTGCTTGTTTTTACCTTCACCGGTTGCCTTGTCAGCAAGACGAGTAAATTCTCCGCCAAGCTCTTTCAGCTGCTGTAACTTATCTTTGTCGCCTTCAAAGGCATAACTAGAGAGAGCCTCAACCGCCGTTTCAAGGTTATTGATTCGGTTTGAGTTAACACCACCACCTACATTAAAGATATACATGGTGTCGAGCCCTGAGCCTTCAGGCAGCTTAAGGATGTCACTTGGTATGCGCTGACGTGTATCGTCTATATAGATATCAATATCACCGCAGTAGTGGGCTTGTTCTACCTTAAGGTATTTAGGTGCAATGATCTCGTCAGCCATTGAGCGTTTGAGTTGCTCCTGTCCGCGTCTGAATAGCTTCGCCGCGGCTTCGTTAGCAAAACGAATGCGTTGGTCATCGCGAATACAGATGATGGCTTCAGGTGCCGATTCTAGCTGCTCTAATAAGCGGCCTTGAGTTTCTAACAAGTTAGCTTCAACCATCGCTCTATGTTTGAGTTCGAGTTGCAGTTGATCGTTTTCAAGGCGTCTCTGTTCAGCTTTGCTTGCTGATAGATGTGCTGTAATTCGAGCCGCCAGTTCTTGTTTGTTGAACGGTTTAGACAAGTAGTCATTGGCACCCGCTTCGAAACCTCGAACACGGTCTTCTGCTTGGTTGAGTGCCGTTAGCATGATGATTGGCAACTGAGCATGATCGTATTGCTTTCTCAGTGCTTCACAAACCTGATAGCCGCTCATTCCTGGCATCATGATGTCGAGTAGAAGCAGCTCTGGCTTCTCTTTTTCAATCAGTTCAATGGTTTCAGGGCCATCACATGCAGTACGTACTCGATAACCTTCTAACTTCAAGAAGCTGTCTAATACTCGCAGGTTAACCGGCTCATCATCGGCGATAACCAATAACGGGCCATCTGGGTTTTCACTGATAACACTGTTTTCTTGTTGGCTGTTATCAATTAAATCAGGCGCTTGGAAGTGCGAGTAATGACCGGATTCGTTGTAACTGTCCAGCTCACCTTGAGTCGCTAGGGGCAGGGTAAAGCTAAACGTAGTGCCAAGCATTGGTTGGCTACTTACGTACAGTGAACCGCCCATTAGCTCGATCAACTGACGGCTGATCGATAGTCCAAGCCCTGCACCTTGGCGGTAGTTACTCGCATCTTGGCCTGCTTGAATCAATGGCTCAAAGATGTGCTCAAGGTACTCGGCCGGTATACCTTGGCCAGTATCGACAACTTGCACACGAATGTTGTCATCGATAACGCTGGCAGAGATAACAATTTTACCTTCTGAGGTGTACTTGATGGCATTGCCGACCAAGTTATACATCACTTGCTCAAGTCGTTGAGGATCCGATGAAACCAGACCTAAATCACTTGGGACTTGGTTAATAATACGGATTGGCTTATTGCCCAATAGGTGATGAGACAACTCTAGGACCAAGCTGGTGGCTGCCGACAAATCAACGGCTGATTTCTTAATATCTAAGCTGCCATAGCGCATCTTGTGATAATCAAGCAGATCATCAACCAAGGTCGCCAATCTCTGACCGCTATTGATGATGATATCCAACTGATATTTCTGATTAGCAGGAATAGGGCCGTTAGCTCCAGATATCAACGCTTCAGCGATACCCACCATGCCATGCAGTGGTGTTCTCAATTCATGTGAAGTAGTCGCTAAGAACTCATCTTTGAGTTTATTTGCCAGTTGTAACTCTTCGTTTTGCTTTTGAATGGTCTTAAGGTTGTCCTCAAGCTCATCGTTTTGGCTTTTGATGAGCTGCATTTTTTCACGAATAGATCGCTGCATTCTTTCGAAGCTCACCGCGAGTCGGCCTATCTCATCTTTGCGCTCGGTATTGATCATGGTTTCATCGAGATCACCCGCCGATACTTTTTCGGCAGCCCACGTCAGTTTAAGCAGTGGGGATGTGATGAAGTTAGACAGATAGTGCGATGCAACGACTACCAGAATGATCGCCGTTAGCATCACGATCACGAAGATCTTTTCTAACTGATGAATACGGGCAAACGCCTCTTTCTCTGGCAGCTCTACGACAAGAGCCCATGTTGCGTATTTCAGTTCAATTGGCGTATATGCCGCGATGATCGCTTGATCTAGGGTGTTGTCGAAGGTGCCAACCGCTGTTTCGCCAGCCAATGCTTTATCGACAACATCAAGGCTCAAGTTGATAGATTCTTGTGAATGAGCAAGGCTACGCGGCAGGTGATCATCACCTACAAGCAGCGTTTGAATATTCGAACTCTTGTTGAGATCCGCAATCAACTTAGTAATGCCGTTGATTGGTAGCCTAAACATCGCGTAACTGTGTAGGTAGCCTTGTTGAACGATAGGTGCGCCTAGCCATGCGGTCTGTTTGCCATTCTCGTCTTTAAAGTCAGAAACGATAACCGGCGTGTAATCTTCGTTAGATTTGCGTCGGTCGGTTACGTCTTTGGCTAGTCGTTGAAAGGTAATACCTAGGTTGGAGTCCTTGTATTTTCCTGTCAGCAGATTGGTGCCGTAATCGTCATTTTTAAAGACGGAATAAGCGACGTTACCGTTGATATCAACTAAGAGAATATCGTCAAAATCAGAGCGTTTAAGCAGTTCTAGGTAAGCATTATGGTAGCGCTTGTGGAGCAGGCGATAACGCTCGCTGCCAATAAAGCTGCTGGATTCAGGGAGGATCGACGTTTTGATTTGATCGCCAGAGCCTTGAATATAGCGCTGCTGTGCATTACTGCGTGCCTCGTCAATATCTAACCCCAATCGTTGAAATGCATTGATCAAACCATAAAATCGCCCGCCACTGGCATTGGCCAATTCTGAGCGAACAAAGCCCATCACTTGGGATTCTTGAGCTTGTAGGTAATCGACAATTTGCTGCTGCTTAGTATCACGAACCGAAACAAGGTGTGAGGTGCTTTGTTCCTGGAGATCCTGACTGTGCGATTGGAGGAAAAATATCGCGATAAGTGTCACAGGGGTAATACTGAGGACAAGAAATGCCAGCATTAGGGTATTTTGAAGGCGCTTAAACTTCTGCTTACGATAGAATCTAAACATAAATTGGGTACTACTTTCCTTTGATGTACTGCTAAAAGGGGCGAAAACAAGTACAGAGAATAGAATTAACGGGTTCCAATTTAACGAAATTAACGAGTTTTTTTACTTTGACAAGTAAGTGGTATTTAAAGCGTGTGCAAAAGCTCATTTTTATAGAGTTTTGACAAAAATATGAACAGACAGCGCAGATAATGACCCTGCGCTGTGCTAGAGAGGTTATTTGTTTGCGTGATAGATCGCGAATTTAGTGGTCTTATTTAGAGTCGCGCATTTTCCAAACGCTTGTTCAATAATTGGAATGTATTTTAAGAAACTATTCGCAACAATAATCATCTCACCAGAACGCTTCAAATGCTTAGGAGCCTGAGAAAGTAAGGTCTCAGTCGCGCTGTAGCTAGTGTCTAAACCTGAATGGAATGGTGGGTTACTGATGATGAACTGATAGTCTTCTGCAGTATCAGAATAGACATCGGATGCGAAGACTTTACCCGTTAAACCATTCGCTTCTAGCGTTGCTTGGCTTGATGCCACGGCAAATGCACTGATGTCGCACATTTCTAGCTCGATATCAGGATTACGAGATGCCATGACCGCGCCTAAGACGCCTGCACCACAACCAAAATCCAGTACCTTGCCTTTTAGTTTTGGCAGAGTATCCAACAGAAGTTGGCTACCGACATCGAATTGACCGTGACTGAAGACGCCAGGAAGGCTTTTTACCGTCAGAGGTTGTTCATCAATGTTAACCGTGTAGGTCTTAAACCAGTCTTGCAGGTTGAACGCTTGTGGTTGCTCGAAGCATTGACCCCAGTAGAAAGAGCAACGACGCGCTGAATCGTATTTAACAACTTTGCCGTAAGGAGCAAACATCTTCTCGATGCTTTTCACGCCTGAACGGTTTTCACCAACCACGACGATCTCGGTATCTTTACCTAGCTTGGCAAATAGCATCGCCAACAGAAATTCCGCTTCTGCTTTGGCTTTTGGCCAGTACAGCATCACTAAGTCGGCTTTGGTCTCTTCGGTAAACTCAGCCCCGTAAAAACGTTGGATGGTGTTGCAACCCTCCAGTTGACGGTAGTAGCTGTAATTAGAAGTAAACACAGAGACAGATTCACAATGCTTCGCTAACTCAACAGGGAACAAGTCTTCTGCCTCACCGGCAACTAAAACATGTTTGCCTTCAAAGTAGGCGAGTTGGCGTTGAGCAATCTGGCTTGGGGCAATATAAGCTGACATAGGACACTCTGTTGAATCGTTAGCAAAAAATGAGGGCGGATTTTCGCATAATCCGCCCAAAGCTTGAAGTGTTTAATACTCGTTCGCCAATCAAGTTGACGTCAAGTTCGTTAACTCTTGTCTTGCTGGTTTAAAAAGTCCTTAAACTCTTCATCGTAGATGTTGAATAGGACAATGGTAATCGCAAAAATCAATGGTCCGTAGATAAGACCAATTAGGCCAAACAGTTGAATACCACCCAATAGTGAGAAGAAGATCATCAGGGTATTCATGCCTGCACTGCCTTGCATTAGCAGCGGACGCAGAAGGTTATCAATTGAACCAACAATCGCTACACAGTAAACCGTTAGGAAAATCGCCCACGTGGTATCACCAGTTAGGAACAAGTAGGTTGCTGCTGGAATCCAGATTAATGCGGTACCCACAACTGGGATGAAAGAGGCAAAGCCCATCATAGTACCCCAGAATAGACCTGGGAAACCGGCAATCCACATACCTAAACCGCCGGCAAAACCTTGCGCGATTGCGGTTAAGAATGAGCCCATTACTGCTGATTTAGATACTTGTTCTATCTCTGTTAGAAGTTTGTCTTCTTGGCTACGAGACAGCGGCAGAATATGACGAACCACACTGATGATTTTGTCATGATCTCTTAATAAGAAGAACAAAACGAACAGCATCAAGAAGAAATCCATCAAGAAATTGGTTGCGTCACCTAAGATTTTGGCACTGATACCAACTAGCTTAGAACCAAAGCTGGTCGCAAACTCACCGACTTTTTGTGCGATGGCTTGGGGATCAATGTTGTCGAAAGGCAGGTAGTTATTCACAAATGACAGCGCTTTGACCACTAACGGGTGAGCAAACAGAGTCTGAATGCCACCGTGGGTCACCCATTGGTAAGTATTCTGAGAGAACAGAGAACCTTGCTGAACAATTGCTGCGAATACTGCCAATAAAGGGATAACAATAATGAAGGTCAGTATGATACAAGACAGCAAAGAGACGATGTTTTCTTTATTCGGGAGCTTTTTTTCAAGCCACTCATGGATTGGGAACATCAATAGTGAAATGATAAAGGCCATCACGATAGAGTTAACGTATGGCTCGATAAGCAAGTAACAAGCATAAGCCGCCGCGAGTAGGGCAATGATGATCACCCAGTGGCTGGAATTGATTTTGAGTTTTTCTGACACGGTAATGGTCTCTATATTTGCGTTCTGAGTTTATAATGGCTGCAAAACAGAGAGTTAGCAATGAGGAGTTTTGATAATGGGATGCTGTAATAAAGATAAGAAATGCCAAGACGAAGAACAGCAAACAAAAAAAGAGATCCCTTGGTTCAGAATGTTCCTTGGTACCTTGATGTTGTTGGTTTTTCTTTTCTGGGAACGTTAATCGCTTTTGGTTCAGCTTTAGCCTTAGTCGACGGCTAAATAAGCTGTCATATTTTTTGGCTGGTGAGCGCGATATATAAAAAGGGCTGCATTTAATGCAGCCCTAAATTCAATCGGTTAGCGACTTATAAAGTGCTTTCGATTATTTGCTTTCAGCAGCAATGATCGCAAGAGAGCGGTCAGCAGCTTCTAGTGTTGCATCAAGTTCTTTTGAACCATGAGCAAGAGAAGTAAAGCTTGCTTCGAATGCTGAAGGTGCAAGGTAAACACCGTGATCTAACATTAGGTGGAAGAAGCGCTTGAAGCGTTCTACATCACACTTAGTTACATCTTCGTAGCACGTCACAGTTTCTTGATCTGTGAAGAAGAAACCAAACATACCGCCAACTTGATGAACTAGCATCGGGATGCCGTGCTTGTCAGCAAGTTGCTTGAAGCCTTTTGCCAACTGCTTAGTTTTTGAAGCTAGACGCTTTTCGTTGCCTTCTTCTCGTAGAAGGTTCAAACATGCGTAGCCAGCAGCCATTGCAACAGGGTTACCTGAAAGCGTACCCGCTTGGTAAACAGGGCCAGTTGGTGCGATGTATTGCATCACGTCTTTACGACCACCGAAAGCACCGACAGGCATGCCGCCGCCAATCACTTTACCAAGACACGTTAGGTCTGGCTTGATGTTGTAGTAAGCCTGAGCACAACCTTCAGCAACGCGGAAACCTGTCATTACTTCATCAAAGATTAGCAATGCACCTTCTTGATCACAGATTTCACGTAGACCTTCGTGGAAGCCTTCTACAGGAGGGATACAGTTCATGTTACCCGCTACTGGCTCAACGATGATACAAGCGATCTCGCCTTTGTTTGCTGCGAAGATTTCACGTACTGAATCTAGATTGTTGAAGGTTGCTGTTAGCGTTAGTTTCGCAAAATCAGCCGGTACGCCTGGAGAGCTTGGTTGACCTAAAGTCAGTGCGCCAGAACCAGCTTTTACAAGTAGGCTGTCTGCGTGGCCGTGGTAGCAGCCTTCAAACTTAAGAATTTTGTCACGACCAGTGAAGCCACGAGCTAGACGAATCGCGCTCATTGTTGCTTCTGTACCTGAGCTCACCATACGTAGCTGTTCCATTGATGGAACCATCTCAGATACCAGTTCAGCCATTTTGATTTCAGTTTCGGTTGGAGCACCGAAGCTAAGGCCGCGTTGAGCTGCTGCAATAACTGCGTCACGAATAACCGCGTGGTTGTGACCAAGGATCATTGGACCCCAAGAGCCAACGTAATCGATATACGCTTTACCATCAGCATCAAAAATAAGTGGGCCATCAGCGCGTTCAACGAAGATTGGAGAACCACCTACGCCATTGAATGCACGAACTGGAGAGTTTACGCCACCAGGAATAGTTTGCTGTGCTTTTTCGTACAGCTCTGCTGATTTGGTCATTGATATATCCTCTTTTGACTGTCGGACCAATTGGCACGCATTGTACCTATCCCTAATCCAACTAGGAATGCTTTCGCCCAGATAATCACCCGAATCTGGTTGTTTTGTGTGGTTACACGTTTTAATTGTTAGATATTGGTGAGTTTACAGCAGTAAAAGGACCGATCCTGTGGTGAATACTTGAACGTTTCAGTCAGGTATTAGATAATCACCGGAATATAAGAAAATACTCAACAACTATGGTCTCGAATTAGATTTGTATCATGTTGTTTTTGACACAGGTAAGAGAGGTTGTCGTGAGCGAAGTAAATATCCCATTGTCTTTTTCTGATGCAGCAGCTACCCGCGTACAAACGCTAATTGCTGAAGAAGAAAACCCAGAACTAAAACTGCGTGTATACATTACAGGTGGTGGTTGTAGCGGTTTCCAATACGGCTTCACATTTGATGAAAAAGTAAATGATGGCGACACTACAATTGTAAACAGCGGTGTAACGCTGGTTGTTGATCCAATGAGCCTACAATACCTAATGGGCGGCATGGTTGATTACACTGAAGGCCTAGAAGGCGCACGCTTCTTTGTGAACAACCCGAACGCTACAACAACATGTGGTTGTGGCGCATCATTCAGCGTATAGCATGAGTTGAAAATAGCTTGAGCTCAAAGCTGTATTAGATACATTTCAAACGCCGAACTTATGTTCGGCGTTTTTGTTTTTACTTAGTAACTTATTACTTTTCAAAGCATTCCTCTCATTTTTAGTACACGGCATATTTTTTAAACTGTCGATAGCGTCCAACTTCGTTGAGGATTGGTCTGTTAAGGTTACCTTTGTGCATAAGGAAGTTGCACATCACGCTATTAAGCCAACTAGCGCGCCTGAATGACATCGGACAAAAGGATTTGTTATGCCCACTCTATTTTCTAACTCACCACTTTTTCAGAAATTGAAGCAGCCGTGGCTGGTTTCTCTGACTCTAGTCGTGTTGTTGTCGATCTGGCTTGGTTTAGGCGTAGGGCAAGCAGAAGAGTCACCTGAAAAAAAGGCAACAGAAATTCCGCTGGCTAAGGTTTCCTTTCAAACCTTCACCTCATCACCGACCTTTAAAACGATTGATCTCTATGGAAGAACGGCGCCCGATAGGCATGCTCGTCTAGGTGCAGAAGTCGCGGGTAAGATTGTCAGATTGAATGTTGTTAAGGGGGGGATGGTTAAAGCAGGACAAGCCATTGCCCAGATAGATAAGGGTGATTTAGAGATTCAACTAGAGCGAGCATCTGCGTTATATCGCTTGAAGCAGAAAGAGTTCAAAGCGGCGCAGTCACTGAAGAAAAGAGGACTGCAAGGTGAAATCGCCTACACCACAGCTGAGGCTTCATTAACAGAAGCAAAAGCCATGATGCGCAATGCGGAATTGGCTTTAAAGAATACTGTGATTACTTCGCCTTTTTCGGGTGTGGTTCAAGATTTGATGGTGGAGCTCGGTGATTTCGTTAGTGTTGGCGATCCTGTTGCTGGCGTGATTGACCTCGATCCTTTGGTTATTGAGGCGGATGTCAGTGAGCGTCATATCCAACATTTGCTAGTCAATCAATCTGCTTTGGTTCGTTTGTTAGGGCGAGAAGAAGCGGAAGGCCGTTTACGCTATGTTTCTCGTATCTCTTCTGTTGCTACTAATACCTTCCCAATCGAGATAGAAATCGATAACTCTAAAGGCCTATTACCAGCAGGTGTCAGTGCCGAAGTTAAACTCAACCTAGAAACAAGAGATGCAATAAAGATAACACCGGCGATGCTAGCATTGGATGAGGCGGGTAACCTAGGGGTCAAAACCTTGGTTTCAGTCGATGACTCACCAACGGTGAAGTTTGTAGGCATTCAGCTAGTAAAGGCCGAACAAGATGGAGTGTGGCTCACGGGGCTAGGTCAACGCGTCGATATCATCACAGTAGGCCAAGGGTTTGTGCGTGATGGTGATTCGGTGATTGCTGTTGAGCAAGTCGCTGAACTCTCTAACGTAACCGCAGAGTAGGAGATAACCGATGTATTCAATTATTGATGCAGCCTTGTCTCGTGCTCGAACAATGCTCTCCCTTTTAGCGTTAATCCTTGTAGCCGGTGTCGTCACCTATATCACGATACCTAAGGAATCGAGCCCAGACATTACCATCCCAATTATCTATGTTTCGGTCGGGCACCAAGGGATCTCGCCAACGGATGCAGAACGTTTATTGGTTCGACCTATTGAGCAAGAGCTGAGGTCGATTGAAGGCGTAAAAGAGATGACAGCAACCGCAGCAGAAGGGCATGCCTCTGTTGTGTTGGAGTTTAATGTTGGCGTCGATCTCACCAAAGCAATGGCCGATGTGCGTGACGCGGTTGATCTGGCTAAACCAAAACTACCAGAAGACAGTGACGAACCGACCGTAAATGAGGTGACGCTGGCTTCTGAGCAACCTGTTTTGTCTGTTGTGCTATTCGGTACCGTTCCTGAGCGCACCATAGTGCAAATTGCCCGAGAGCTTGGAGACAAATTAGAAAGCTATCGCCAAATCCTTGAAGTCGATATTGCGGGCGATCGCGCTGACATCGTCGAGATCATTGTCGATCCGTTATTGATGGAGAGCTACAGCTTAGATCAAGCGGATATCTATAATCTGATCGCTCTGAACAATCGAGTGGTGGCCGCAGGTTTTGTTGATACTGGCTACGGACGTTTTTCTGTCAAAGTCCCTTCGGTATTTAACTCCTTAAAAGACGTGCTTGAGTTGCCTATTAAAGTGGATGGCAAGCAGGTGGTCACTTTTGGCGATGTCGCTACGGTTCGTCGAGCGTTTCGAGATCCTGAAAGTTTTGCTCGTTTAGATGGCAAATCTGCGGTGGTGTTGGATATCAAGAAGCGTGCAGGTGAGAACATCATCGAAACCGTTGAGCTAGTCAAAGCGGTAATGGCTGGTGCTCAGCAGCAAGCGGAATGGCCAAATAACCTGTTGGTCAAATACACCTGGGATGAATCTAAAGATGTGAAGATCATGCTTAATGATCTGCAAAACAATATCTTATCCGCCATTATTCTGGTGGTGATCGTTATCATCGCGATTCTTGGTGTGCGTACCGCTTTGTTAGTGGGTATTTCCATTCCAGGCTCATTCCTAACCGGGTTATTGGTTCTTTCGGTGTTTGGCTTAACCGTCAACATCGTAGTGCTGTTCTCTCTGATTATGGCGGTGGGGATGCTAGTAGACGGTGCGATTGTGGTGACCGAATTTGCAGACAGGCGAATGCAAGAGGGTGAAGGGCGCAAAGCCGCTTACCGAGATGCAGCGAAACGGATGGCGTGGCCGATAACCGCATCGACTGCCACAACCTTAGCCGCATTTGCTCCGTTACTGTTTTGGCCTGATGTGACGGGCGAATTTATGAAGTTCTTACCACTAACTCTGATCGCGACTTTAACTGCATCATTGATCATGGCGTTGTTGTTTGTGCCCGTGCTGGGCGGTTTGATTGGCAAACCTCAATACGTATCGTCTAAAAGCCAAGCTCGAATGGTCGCACTGCATAATGGTGACTTTTCACAGGCTACTGGTTTAACCAAGGCTTACTACCACACGCTTTCTTTAGCGATTAAACACCCCTTTAAGATTTTGTTCAGTGCGGCACTGCTCGCGGTTGCAGTTGGTTTTACTTATTCAAAAGCGGGTCTAGGTGCAGAGTTCTTCCCAGAAGTTGATCCGCCATTCTTTAATGTCAAAGTTCGCTCGCATGGGGATCTGTCTATCCAAGAAAAGGATGACATCATGCGTGATATTGAACTGATGATGCTCAATCATGATGAGTTCGATACCGTTTACACGCGTACTGGTGGTGACGACCAGATTGGTTTGATCTCAATTACGCCTGTTGACTGGCAATATCGACGCAGCGTTAAGGCGATTATTGATGAGTTGAAGGTACAAACCGATCAATACGCTGGTGTTGAGATTGAATATAAGTTCCCTGATGCTGGGCCTCCGGTTGAAAATGACTTAGTGATTGAGCTGTCGGCAAGAACTCCAGAGCAGCTCAATCAGGCTGCAAAAATTGTGAGAGGTTGGGCTGATGGAAATAAAGCACTGACCAATATCAGCGATACTGCGAGTAAAGATGGCATCGATTGGAAGGTGGATATTCGCCGCGACGATGCTGCGCGCTTTGCAGCTGATGCGACCTTAGTGGGTAATACCGTTCAATTCGTGACTAATGGTCTCAAGATTGGTGATTATCTGCCCGATGACTCTTCAGAAGAGGTCGATATCTTGGTGCGCTACCCTAATGATAAGCGTGATATCGGGCGCTTCGACCAGCTTAGGGTGAAAACGCCAGCAGGTTTAGTACCTATTACTAATTTCGCTCAGATCGTTCCCGACCATAAGCAAGACACCATTAAACGCCTTGATGGCAAGCGTGTGGTGAACATCATGGCGGATATGGAAGAAGGGTATAACCTAGCTCTCGAACTACCAAAGATCGAACAAGCATTGAGTGAGCTAGGGCTGCCGAGTAGCGTGGAATTTCGCATCCGTGGTCAAAACGAAGAACAAGAAAACTCGTCAGCCTTTTTACAAAGTGCTTTCTTGGTTGCTTTGGCGGTAATGGCTTTGATTCTGATTACTCAGTTCAATAGCTTCTATCAAGCGTTTTTGATTCTGAGTGCTGTATTGTTTTCGACCGTTGGCGTGTTCGTTGGCTTACTGATCTTCCAACGTCCGTTTGGCATTGTGATGTCGGGAATTGGGGTAATAGCGCTCGCCGGCATAGTCGTGAACAACAACATCGTGTTGATTGATACTTATAATCAGCTCATCAAAAGAGGCTTGGACAAGCGAGATGCGATTCTAAGAACCGGTGTTCAGCGTTTAAGGCCAGTAATGCTCACGACGGTTACGACTATCTTAGGTTTAATGCCGATGGTGTTAGAGATGAACATCGACCTGATTAATCAAAAGATAGAGTTTGGCGCGCCAAGTACACAATGGTGGTCACAGCTTGCGACCGCTATTGCTGGTGGTTTGGCGTTTGCCACGGTGCTGACTTTAGTATTAACCCCTTGTTTGTTAATGCTTGGACGGAACAACAAACCTGAAAAACAGTAGCTAGTTGTGGTATGTGAGCATAAAAAAGAGCGCCTTGATGGGCGCTCTTTGCATTTTTCTATTTTGCAGTGAAGCTACAAACGCCTAGTTAGTCGCTAGTAACTGACCGTATCGCTCAAGGTTTCTTAATCGAATCTCTGAGTTGGCAATAAAGGTTGCTTTTGCTTTACCAGTTAACGACTTGGATTGAGGCAATTTCACGGTACGCGCATTTTTATGTACGCCATTAACCAAGAATTCATAATGTAAGTGCGGGCCAGTCACACGGCCTGTACCGCCCAAAGTACCAATGGTTTGGCCTTGTTTTACGCGCTGACCGGTTTTCACCATACGTCGCTTCATGTGCAGGTACTTGGTGATGTAGGTGTTGCTGTGGCGGATGAACACGTAGTTACCATTGAATTGGTTGTAACCTGACTTCTGAACAATACCGTCACCGGCTGCCCAGATAGGCGTGCCAACAGGGGCTGCGTAGTCAGTACCGCGGTGAGCTCGAATCTTACCGGTTACTGGGTGTCTCCTGGTAGGGTTAAAGTTCGATGTTACGCGACGAAAATCAATTGGTGAGCGCAAGAACGCCTTCTTCATCGCACGACCATTTTCATCGAAGTAGTTGCCGCTTTTATCATCCAATACCGCGGTAAATGAATCGCCTTGGTTTTTGAACACGGCTGCCATGATCTTACCGCGACCAACTACTTCACCTTCAACCACTTTCTCTTGGTATAAGATTTTGAAGCTGTCGTTCTTACGAATATCTAACGCAAAGTCGATATCCCAACCGAAGATGCCGGCCAGTTCCATAATTTGGTTTGCGGTTAAACCCGCGCTGACGCCAGCGTTCCAGAAGTTAGAGGTGATGTTGGCTTCGGCATAATTGTATTGGTATACCACTTCTTTTTTGTCGAAACTTGATGAGAAAGAATCGCCAGATTTAGTGATCTTGAAGCTTTCAAACGCACTAAGTTGTCGTTTTAACTGAATAAGGTCGTTGTTTTCATCAAAGCCGAACTGCAAGACATCACCAGGTCTTAGGTTAGACAGCTGCTTCTTAATATCATTATTGGTATTGAGTAGCGTGATCAGCAGACGGTATGAGAGGCCAATACGTTCAAATAAAACAGAGGTGCTTTCGCCAGAGCGAACGGTGTATTTCTCCCAATTGAGCACTGCCGTCGGTGGAGCGTCACTTGAGCTAATAAGTGCAGAGGCATTGATAGTCAGTGGGTAATGTTTTCCCACAACTAAAGCGCCCGAATCGTCACGTAAACTGTTGACGTCGGGGAGTAAGAAAATCGCGACGAAAATTATGGCACTAAAAAATGCGATAAAAGCCCGGTGCAAAATAGGAAGGCGTGCAAAAATAGACAACATGTTCCGGTTCGTTCTGTAAATATTATGAAAATCGACGACGGAATAGTGTAACTGGTTTCAAAATACATCGCTATTCAAGTAAGATGTCTAATTAATGTATTTTTGCCAAATCTGTGGGAGTGAACAAGAATGGCGAGTATTGAAGCTGCACTAGCCGAGATCAAACGTGGCGTAGAAGAACTGATTCCAGAAGACGAACTGATTGCAAAACTAAAAGAAGGTCGTCCTTTACGCATTAAGCTGGGTGCCGATCCAACAGCTCCAGATATCCACCTAGGCCATACGGTTATCTTTAACAAGCTTCGTGCTTTCCAAGAGCTTGGTCATGAAGTGACATTCCTTATCGGTGATTTCACTGCAATGGTTGGTGACCCATCAGGTAAAAACTCAACACGTCCACCGCTAAGCCGCGAAGACGTATTGAAGAATGCTGAAACTTACAAAGAGCAAGTCTTCAAGATTCTAGATCCTGCGAAGACGCAAATTCGTTTCAACTCTGAATGGCTATCTGAGCTTGGCGCTGAAGGCATGATTCGTCTTGCTTCTAACCAAACTGTTGCTCGTATGCTTGAGCGTGATGACTTCAAAAAGCGTTACGCTGGTGGTCAACCGATCGCAATCCACGAATTCATGTACCCACTTCTACAAGGTCACGACTCTGTTGCACTAGAGAGCGACGTTGAGCTTGGCGGTACTGACCAGAAGTTTAACCTTCTAATGGGTCGTGAACTGCAAAAAGCAGCAGGTCAAAAACCACAAGCGGTACTAATGATGCCACTACTTGTTGGTCTAGACGGTGTTAAGAAGATGTCTAAGTCTGCGCATAACTACATCGGTATTAGCGAAGCACCAAGCGAGATGTTTGGTAAGATCATGTCTATCTCTGACGATCTAATGTGGAGCTACTACGAGCTGCTGTCTTTCCGTCCTCTTGAAGAAGTTGCGGAACTGAAAGCTGGCGTTGATGCAGGTAAGAACCCGCGTGACGTTAAAGTGCTTCTTGCTAAAGAGATCATCGCTCGTTTCCACAGTGAAGCAGATGCTGAAGCCGCTGAGCAAGAGTTCGTTAACCGTTTTGCTAAGAACCAAGTTCCTGATGAAATGCCGGAGTTTGAATTCGAAGCAGGCCTGCCAATTGCGAACGTTCTAAAAGAAGCGGGTCTTGTAAACTCGACTTCTGATGCGATGCGTATGATCAAGCAAGGCGCTGCTAAGCTTGAAGGCGAGAAGATTGAAGACAGCAAATTCGTGCCTGAAGCAGGTACTGCCGTTTACCAAGTAGGTAAGCGTAAGTTTGCTCGTATTACTATTAAGTAATAATGCACATCAATAATTGAACCAAAGGCATCCACGGATGCCTTTTTTATTGACTTAAAATTGACGAAACTTTGAAACGCCTATTGCTACACTATGCGCGCTGTCAAATTGACAGTAATTCTGGAGATTTTTATGAACAATACCGACCATCCTCCTAGTTTGAATGGAGAAGAATAACCTGTCTCGGTATTGATCTATTGTCCTGCCGTTCAGGTAGGGTATCTTTGTTTTCCCCCGCATTCTTTTCCACACACTAGATTCTAACAAGTAGACACATCAGTAGCTTTCAGCTCTTGGTGCGCTTAGCTGTACGCTCTTGGTGTATTAGCTATAGGCTATTTGTTTTGATGGTCGTTACCTTTGCCAATCGGGAGATTCGCCATGACGGTAATGAACAACACTTTTTTATCTATTGAAGCTCTGTACTCAGAGCAAGACATCCAAGCTGTATCGAATGCATTTCAACAGTACGGACGTGAACAACAAATTAATCTTTTGAATCGAATGCCGCTCGAAGATGCGGTGCTAGTGCTGGGGCAATGCTCTTTGAGTACGATTCAGACTTTACTTAGTGAGCTAGAAGAGCAGGGCTTTGAGAAGCGCTCTCGACATCTAGCTCACCAACTAGGGCTGATCTACTCTGAGGTAGAACCTCAACAGGGTTACCTTTCGACTGGCGTCATGAGCCACGTCAGGCAGCGTATCGGTTGGATTATTGCGTTAGCACTATTGGGAATCGTCTCAGGGCTTATCATTGCTCAGTATGAAGACATTCTCAGTCAATTGGTACTTTTGGCTATCTACATGCCGGTAATTGCTGCTGCTGGTGGTAACACCGGAACACAAGCCGCGACTTTGGTTATCAGAGCCTTAGCCACAGGTGAGTTGAAAAAACGCCAATGGGCTAACGTTCTGTGGAAAGAGTTTAGAGTTGCTATTTGTTTAGCTCTAGCGATTGCCGTAGTGATGATTGGGCGTATTCTGCTATTCAGTGAAAACCAATCGACAGGTGGTTATGATATCAACATGATTGCGTTAGCGATTGCGGTAGCGCTGTTTATTCAGGTGACCATATCTACCGTACTCGGCGGAGGGTTACCGATAGTTGCTAGGCTATTTAAGCTTGATCCAGCGGTGTTAGTGAGCCCAGTACTTGCATCGATAGTGGATATCTCAGGAATGTGGATCTACTTCACTGTCGTGAACTCATTCCTAGGAATCGCTTAAAAGCTGATAAAAATAGCTAAATACATCTGAGAAATAAAATTGGCGCTGAAGATTGAAGGTCTTCAGCGCCATTTTTGTTATTAAAGTAGAAGTTTACACAGAGCTAAGCATTACTTAGATTTGCTTTGTGTTTGACTGAACTCGACCACATCTTTGTAGAAAGCACGTTCAAACTGGGTGATTGGTGCTTCCACTTGTTTGTCTGGATCTTGTTCTTCAGGGAAGTAATCACGAACAAATTGTACGAACAGAGAGTTCGGTTTTCCCGCTTTATCTAATCCGTATCCCGCCATGTTGTAACTGCCGTATAGAGAACCACTTTTGGCGATAATGTTGCCTTGAATCGGTGCTTTTCTCATGCTTTGACGGTATTTGAGCGTTCCATCAGTGCCTGATGTAGGCATAGCCTCAATCAGGTTGAGCTGTTGATCGTTTTCCCAGATATAACGAAGCACTTGAGCCATGGTCTGTGACCTCATTCGGTTATTTCTAGATAGCCCTGAACCATCGACGAGCTGCGCTTTACTGAGGTCAATATTAGCCTTGGTTAGCAAGACCTGCTTAATCGCTTCAGTACCGTTATTGAAACTGCCCGGTTGAACATAAAATGTGGCTCCTAGCGTTTTAGTTAGATTGTCTGCGATAAGGTTATCTGACTTCTTGAGCATGATATCTAGCAGTTCAGGAAGCTTTTCTGAGTTGTGACTAGCGACTAACGTGGTTTTGTCTGCTTTCGCTTTTTTACCAATAATCACATCACCTTTTACTCCGATTTTCAGTTCTTTGAGAAGCGATGTAACAACTTGATAAGTGTAAAGCTCTGGATTTTGAATCGCGAACTTGAGTGGCAGTGGCTTTTTACGTTCAACTAAGCAACCAGAGAGCTTGTAAGCGTTATCTGGTGTGGTGGTGAGCTCTAAGTCGCATTGTGTCGCCTTCTGCCCAGAGCGAGTTACCGTGGCGGCAGTGGTTGTCACGTCTATCGGGTAGTGAGCGGGAATATAAACGCGTGTCGCACCATTATCTTTTGTATAAATAGAGGCTTGTGCGCAGTTGCTGTCCAAGGTCATTGCACTAGAAGGCGCGCTGTAACAAACCCCTAGAATGTCCCAAGGCCACCCCACCGCTCGCTGATAGCCGGTATAAGCTGTGTTATCCAGATATAAATTGCCCTTGATGGTTCTGGATTGAGACTTAGCGTATTGAGTTAACAGGCTTTTTAGATGTTCTCGTTGTAGCGTTGGGTCACCGCTGAATGAGATCACAACATCTTCATTAGAACGAGCTATGTTGGTCGTGTAGTGAAAGTCATCCCCCAATTCCAACTTGGCTGCCAAAGCCGTAACCAGTTTTAAAGTGCTGGCTGGTGGATAAAAGCCATCAGTGTCGGTATTCATTCCATTTGAATTACCACTCAATGATTGCAGTATTAAGCTTGTACTACTGCCATCGGGCAGTTTATCAAGAGGGGCATATGCGAAAGCGGTAAGTGAGTAACTACCAAGTGATAAGCTACATAGAAGTAGAGTGGATAGAAGGCGCATAGAAGATTTCTTGGATGGCTGATGTTTTCAAGTATACAGATATAAAAAACGCCCGCTAGGTAGCGGGCGTTTTGATTCTCAATTAACTAATTAATCAATTAGGTAATCAGAATTAGAAGTCGTAACGTAGACCTAGAGCGATTTCGTCTTCAGCGTCTGCAGAGCTTGCTTTGCCGTTTTTCACTAGGTTTGTTGTACCGATCTTGTCGCCTTCAGAGATTAGGTTGAAGTTGTACGAGATGTAAGTACGGAAGTTAGGCTTGAAGTAATAAGTTGCATCAATTGCAACGTTATCTGCAGAAGTTTCACCGTCAGTTTCTGCGTTGTTGTACGTTAGAGTAAACGCTGTCTTATCTAGCGTGTATGCAGTTGCAAATTCGTAACCTGTGTAGTCTACAGATTTGTTGCTGTACTCAAAAACGTTACCTTGTGCATCTTCAAAAACTGCTTGTTTTTCACCATCAGTAAATACACCAGCGAAGTAGAAGTTGCTCATGCGGTAAGATGCAGAAAGCATGTATTCATTAGATTGATCTTGGTCTGCGTAACCAGCACCTAGCTTAACGCCAGAATCACCGATTGCGTAGATAGCAGATAGAGAGTAGCCATCTTTACCGTTGTCGTTGAACTCATCGTTAGCGTCAACATCACGGTCAGCGAAGCGGTAGCTTGCTTTTAAGCCTAGGTCTTGGAATTGACCTTTGTAAGAAAGCATGTTGTCTGAACGGTCAGCTACTGCGATTTTGTCTGCCGCTGAGTTACCGTGGTAAGACATGATATCGGTAAAGTCAGTGATAACGCCTAGCGCACCGTCGTTTTTGCCGTATGTAACTTCACCGAATGTACCGCCAATACCAGCGTATGTGTAACGGTTTGTGATGCTGTCGCTGTTGCTGTCTGTAGCACCACCGTTTTCAGCAGTTGTGAATTCGCCTTCGTAGAAACCAACGCCGTATAGGCCGTCTTGGATTTCAACTTTACCTAGGAAGTTTAGACGCACACGAGAGTTGTCTTGAGCTTTGCCATCTTTTAGAGATAGACGAGCTTCAGCACGACCACCGATTTCTAGAGAAGTGCCGTTTGAGCTGTATACAGAAGTACCGGCAATATCACCAGCTTGTTTACCGTCGGCTGCCACTGCGTTAGTAGCAAGAGCTGCAGCAGATACAGCAAGCGCGATCATAGTCTTGTTCATGTTATTATTTCCTAATTACTGTCCATAGAAGTTTTATTAAGGATTTGAACCCTTTTGTGTATTGCCTGTATTAATCAGGCTTCATAATCATGATTAGGACAGAAGTCTGAAAATGCCAGTGCAATCCATGGGTTACTTTTTACCTCTAAAGTTCCATGGTCAGTTAGTAAAATGATATAAAACTAAAAAATGAACACTGTTTTATTATATCTTTTTTGTTTAAGTGGTTGTTTTTGAATGTATTTTATAAAAGTGTGATCTGTGTTTATTTTGTTTGTTTTTTGTTTTTTTAGGTATTTAGCTCTCCACTTATTGATGGGGAGGTTATTATTCATTTTTGTGATGTCTGTAATTTAGACCTAGATAAAGCTTTTATAACGCAAAGTGGAATAAAGGTGATTTAGCCATAAAGTTTGTTTACACTAAGCCAAATCGTTTTGTTTCTATCACCCAATAAATACGTTGGGTGTATTTATGTTGGCCAAAGAAAGCTTTGGCATAGAGGTAAAAAATGGAAAAGGTTCCAATGACAGTACGTGGCGCTCAGCAGCTACGTGACGAATTAGATCGCCTACTTAAGCTACGCCCTGTTATCTCAGCAGCTATTGGTGAAGCACGTGAACTAGGTGACCTGAAAGAGAATGCTGAATACCACGCCGCTCGTGAAGAGCAGGGTATTTGTGAAGCTCAGATCCGTGATATTGAATATAAGCTATCACTGGCTCAGATCATCGATGTAACGCAAATGGATAATACGGGCAAGATTATCTTTGGTACGACAGTGACACTGATTGATGTGGATACCGATGATGAGTTCCGCTACCAAATCGTTTCAGAAGACGAAGCAGACATCAAAACGGGTCGCATTTCTGTGAAATCGCCAATTGCTCGCGGTCTTATCGGTAAAATGGAAGGCGACGAAGTCATGATCTCTACCCCTGGTGGTGACAAAGACTTCGAAATCGACAAAGTAGAATATATCTAATTGAATTTTCTTTGTTTCTGATAAGTAAAAAGGTCGCTAAATGCGACCTTTTTCGTTTCTCACGCTACACTAAAAGATAAGCGCTGTGGCTTCCTATTAGTGAAGTTAGCTTATATCAAACTCGCTTATTTACGTGGAATCTCGATTTTACGTGCTTCTGACTGGCGGAACAGTACTAGAACTTTACCGATAGTCTGTACTTTCTCAGCTTTAGTTTCACGTACAATTGCATCGATAATCAGTTGCTTAGTCTCACGGTCTTCTGATGCAACTTTAATCTTGATCAGTTCGTGGTGGTCTAGAGCTAATTCGATTTCCGCTAGAACAGCTTCAGTAAGTCCATTTGCGCCCATTAGCACAACAGGTTTTAAACTGTGAGCTAGGCCCTTTAGATGCTGCTTTTGTTTGGTACTTAGGTTCATTACGCGGCCAATTTTCTTTACTATTAGGGTTGAAAAAACCTATTTTAACGCCATCTAAAGCTGAAGACTATAATTTATTCAGCAATTAGTACTTTCCTCCAATTTAGGTATCCAATGAGCAAACAGAAACACTCGGCCAGTTCAGGCCGTTGGTTGAAGGAACACTTCGACGACAAGTACGCAAATGAAGCAAGAAAGAAAGGCTATCGTTCACGTGCTTATTTCAAAATGGAAGAGATTCAAACGAAAGATAAATTGCTGTCTCCTGGGATGACCATTGTGGATTTGGGTGCAGCACCTGGCGGTTGGTCTCAATATGCTGCTAAGATTGTTGGAGACAACGGACAAATCATTGCGTGTGACTTGTTACCAATGGATCCGATTGCTGGTGTTAGCTTTTTACAAGGCGATTTCCGCGAAGAAGCTGTGCTAGATGCCTTGTTGGAACGTATACAACCAAACATGGTTGATGTCGTGATGTCAGATATGGCACCTAATATAGCAGGCAACAATTCTGTGGATCAGCCAAGAGCTATGTATTTAGTTGAATTAGCTTTGGATATGTGTCGACAAGTTCTAGCTACCAATGGTAGTTTTGTTGTAAAAGTATTCCAAGGCGAAGGGTTTGACCAATACGTTAAGGACGTCCGTGAGATGTTTAAAACAGTAAAAGTTAGAAAACCCGACTCTTCTCGAGCTCGATCTCGTGAAGTGTTTATCGTAGCCACTGGTTACAAAGGTTAACGATTCTCTTCCAAGAGTGAGAGTTAACAACATGGCTACAGGTTACAAACTGTAGTACCCTACCTTTAATTACAATTAGTTATCGAGAGGCTTACACCTTGAGTGACATGGCAAAAAATTTAATTCTGTGGCTTGTTATCGCGGTAGTGTTGATGTCGGTATTCCAGAGCTTCGGCCCTGGGGAAAGTAACGGCAGAGCAGTAGATTACACCACGTTTGTACAGGAAGTTGGCCAAGGCCAGATTCAAGACGCACAGTTCAATAACAGCGAAATCACTTTCACACGTCGTGGTGGTGGTTCTAAGTATGTAACTTACATGCCTGTTTATGATCAAAAGCTACTTGATGACTTAATTAATCAAAACGTAAAAGTTCAGGGTACACCACCTGAAGAGCAGAGCCTGCTTGGCACTATCTTCATCTCATGGTTCCCAATGATCTTACTGATTGGTGTATGGATTTTCTTCATGCGTCAAATGCAAGGCGGCGGCGGCGGTAAAGGCGCGATGTCTTTCGGTAAGAGTAAAGCTCGAATGATGAGCGAAGAACAAATCAAAACCATGTTTGCGGATGTTGCTGGTTGTGACGAAGCAAAAGAAGACGTGAAAGAGCTTGTGGACTACCTTCGTGACCCAAGCCGCTTCCAAAAGCTAGGTGGTAAGATCCCGACAGGTATCCTGTTGGTTGGTCCTCCTGGTACGGGTAAAACATTGCTTGCAAAAGCGATTGCCGGTGAAGCGAAAGTACCGTTCTTTACTATCTCTGGTTCTGACTTCGTTGAAATGTTTGTTGGTGTTGGTGCATCTCGTGTGCGTGACATGTTCGAACAAGCGAAGAAAGCGGCACCTTGTATCATCTTTATCGATGAAATTGATGCTGTAGGTCGTCAACGTGGCGCTGGTGTTGGTGGTGGTCACGATGAACGTGAACAAACACTGAACCAAATGTTGGTTGAGATGGATGGTTTCGAAGGTAACGAAGGTATTATCGTTATCGCTGCGACTAACCGTCCAGACGTACTAGACCCTGCATTACTTCGTCCTGGTCGTTTTGACCGTCAAGTTGTGGTTGGTCTACCGGATGTACGTGGTCGTGAACAGATTCTTAAAGTACACATGCGTAAAGTGCCACTATCAGGTGATGTTGAACCGTCGCTGATCGCTCGTGGTACTCCAGGCTTCTCTGGTGCAGATCTTGCGAACCTTGTGAACGAAGCGGCGCTATTTGCTGCTCGTGGTAACAAGCGCAATGTATCTATGGTTGAGTTTGAACTTGCGAAAGACAAAATTATGATGGGTGCAGAGCGCCGTTCAATGGTTATGTCTGAAGAAGTGAAAGAGTCAACGGCTTACCACGAAGCGGGTCACGCAATTGTTGGTCGTTTGGTACCTGAACACGATCCAGTGTACAAGGTGTCAATCATTCCACGTGGTCGTGCGCTTGGTGTAACCATGTACTTGCCAGAGCAAGATCGTGTGAGCATGTCTCGCCAACATCTAGAGTCTATGATTTCTAGCCTGTACGGTGGTCGTCTTGCTGAAGAACTTATTTACGGTAAAGACAAAGTGTCAACTGGTGCGTCTAACGATATCGAACGTGCAACTGATATTGCTCGTAAGATGGTTACGCAGTGGGGCTTCTCTGAGAAATTGGGTCCTCTTCTTTACGCAGAAGAAGAAGGTGAAGTTTTCCTAGGTCGCGGCATGAGCCAAGCTAAGCACGTTTCTGATGACACGACTAAGCTTATCGATGAAGAGATTCGTATCCTTATCGACCGTAACTACGATAGAGCTAAGAAGATTCTTGAAGATAACATGGATATCATGCATTCGATGAAAGACGCTCTAATGAAGTTCGAAACGATCGATGCAGGTCAAATTGATGACTTGATGGAGCGTAAGCAAGAGATTCGTGATCCAGCTGGTTGGGGTGATCAGGTAAAAGCTGAACCTACAAAGGAAGAAGCAAAACCTGAAGCTAAGGCAGAAGAAGCTAAAGCGGAACCAAAAGCTGAAGAGTCGAAAGTTGAAGAAGTTAAATCTGAAACAGATGATGCTCAAAACAAAGATTCTTAATCGCTAAGTTATAAATTAAAACCCTGAGTACGCTCAGGGTTTTTCTGTTTCTAGCCCTAGATGTTTTTACCTTTAAGACCCACCTTCCATGATATTAAAAGCACATAATAAAACGCTCGTTTTAGACCGCCCACATGTGATGGGTATCCTCAATGTTACGCCTGACTCTTTCTCTGATGGCGGAAAATTCAATTCATTAGATAGTGCTCTACTGCAAGCAGAGCGAATGATTCAAGCTGGTGTTAGCATTATTGACATTGGTGGTGAGTCAACTCGCCCGGGAGCACCTGATGTACCTTTAGAAGAAGAGCTCGCTCGCGTTATTCCTGCCATTAAAGAAATTCGCGCTAAGTTTGATGTGTGGATCTCCATTGATACCAGTAAAGCTGAAGTGATGCGCCAAGCCGTTGAAGCGGGGGCTGATTTGATCAATGATGTGCGCGCACTACAAGAGCCCGGAGCTCTGGAAGCGGCCGCCGATGCTAATGTGCCAGTTTGCCTGATGCACATGAAAGGTCAGCCAAGAACCATGCAAGCTAACCCTAATTACGATGATGTCCTAATGGATGTTGAAGCGTTCTTAAAAGAAAGGGTGGAGGCTTGTGAGGCTGTTGGTATATCAAAAGATCAGCTGATTCTGGATCCTGGTTTTGGTTTTGGTAAAACCATTGAGCATAATTACCACCTATTAGCGCACCTTGAAAAGTTTCACAGGCTTGGGTTGCCAGTCTTAGCGGGGATGTCGAGAAAGTCGATGATCTTTAAGCTACTAGACAAAGCTCCAGCAGATTGCATGGTTGCTAGCGTCACTTGCGCTACCATCGCTGCAATCAAAGGCGCACAAATTATTCGCGTTCATGATGTTGAAGATACATTGGAAGCGATGAAGATAATCGAAGTGATGAATAACAATCACTAATCATAATTAAGGAAAATCAATATGTCTGATAAGAGACGTTACTTCGGCACAGATGGTGTACGTGGCAAAGTAGGCCAGTACCCGATTACACCTGATTTTGTTCTGAAGCTTGGCTGGGCTGCGGGTCGTGTTCTTGCGAAGCAAGGCACAAAGAAAGTCATCATTGGTAAAGATACTCGTATCTCTGGTTACATGCTTGAGTCAGCGCTAGAAGCTGGCCTTGCTGCTGCTGGTCTTCAGGCTACGTTTACTGGCCCAATGCCAACACCTGCTGTGGCTTACCTAACTCAAACCTTCCGCGCTGAAGCCGGTATTGTTATCTCTGCATCACACAACCCATACTACGATAACGGTATCAAGTTCTTCTCTTCTGAGGGAACAAAACTGCCGGACGATATCGAGTTGGCAATTGAAGCTGAATTGGATAAAGACATCGAATGTGTTGATTCATTTGAGCTTGGTAAAGCAGTACGTTTGAACGATGCGGCTGGCCGTTACATCGAGTTCTGTAAGAGCACATTCCCAAATCAGATGACGCTTGCAGGAATGAAAATTGTTGTCGATTGTGCACATGGTGCGACTTACCACATAGCTCCTGCCGTATTTAAAGAGCTGGGTGCTGAAGTTATTGCGATTGGTGTTGAGCCAAACGGTACTAATATCAACCACGAAGTCGGTGCGACAGATGTACGTGCTCTGCAAGCAAAAGTGGTTGAAGAAAAAGCGGCATTAGGTCTTGGCTTTGATGGTGATGGTGACCGTATCATCATGGTTGACGAGCTAGGTAACAAAGTTGATGGCGATCAAATCGCTTACATCATTGCTCGTGATGCACTGCGTCGCGGTGAGTTGAAAGGTGGCGTTGTTGGTACACTAATGACCAACCTTGGTATGGAAAATGGCCTTAAGCAGTTAGGTATTCCGTTTGTTCGTGCTGCTGTTGGTGACCGTTACGTAATGGAACAGCTTCTTGCTAAAGGCTGGAAGATCGGCGCTGAAAATTCGGGGCATGTTATCCTACTAGATAAAGTGACGACGGGTGATGCTATCGTTGCTGCTCTGCAAGTTTTGGCTTCAGTTGTTGATAGCGAAATGACACTGAATGAGTTGTCTCAGGGCATGACGTTGTACCCTCAAGTTCTAGAAAACGTTCGTTTCAGCGGAGATTCAAACCCACTAGAAGCCGAAGCGGTAAAAGCAGCGGTTGTTGAAGTAGAAGCAGAGCTTGGCGAGAAAGGCCGTGTACTATTACGCAAGTCTGGTACCGAGCCACTACTGCGTGTCATGGTTGAAGGCGAAGATGCAGAGCTTGTTCAAGCATCAGCGCTTAAGATTGCAGATGCAGTAAAAGCAAACTGCTAATTTAACCTTTTACTTAGCTGGCGCAGCGAATAGCGCTTGTGATTAGAAGTGGTTGACTTATATCACGGTCAAAAGATATAACGGTCAAAAGAGACATAAATGAGTTTTGTGTCGCTTTTGACCTTTTTTTGACCATTCACTTGGTAAAGGCTTATTTTTTAGCAAATTCTCCTTGTCAGCCATCGTCGCATTCGCTAGTATTGCTCGGCCTTCAGTTAGGAGGTCGCTAGCCTTGTTCTTAAAAATAGTTTTTTGAACGGCGCTGGCTCAACAATTAGGAACATAGGTGGAAAAATGTTTACAGTTCTACTTGTGATTTACCTGTTGGCAGCGCTTGGTGTAATTGGCCTAGTGTTGATTCAACAAGGTAAAGGCGCAGATATGGGAGCCTCTTTCGGTGCTGGCGCTTCAAACACTGTGTTTGGTGCTGGTGGCTCAGGAAATTTCCTTACCCGAATGACTGCAATTTTTGCAACTACATTTTTTATCCTTAGCTTAGTGCTTGGTAATATGTCTACACATAAAACTGAGTCACAATGGATTGACCCGACCCAAGGTCAGGTGATTCAACAAGCTGATGATGCAGTGAGTGAAGTTCCGGCGCAAGGCGACGAAATTCCACAATAATCTGTAAAGATTTGATGCCGAGATGGTGAAATTGGTAGACACGCTAGCATGAGGTGCTAGTGCCTTAGGGTGTGAGGGTTCGAGTCCCTCTCTCGGCACCATGTTTACAAACTTGTAAAACATCTTGTTGGGCGTATAATGCTCGCAAGTCGGACGCGGGATGGAGCAGTTTGGTAGCTCGTCGGGCTCATAACCCGAAGGTCGTCGGTTCAAATCCGGCTCCCGCAACCACATTTCAATGCTATTATATAGCTTGTATTGGTAGCAAGTTTGCACAGTGTGAACCTCACTGTGAGTTAGGTGCGATATCGAATGTGATGGCACTTAACATATAAGGGTCCAGCAACAAAAACCCCGGCTTATACGGGGTTTTTTGTTATCTAAGCATTTGTAAATGTATTTAGATAATGTTTGCTTGGAATTTAAATTGGGCTTTGAGCCCTTTTTTTGTTTCTGGAGTGGTTAAATGACTGGTTTAGAAAGACAACTTACTGAAATGCTTGACGCTCCAGTAGCAGCATCAGGTTATGAGTTAGTTGGATTAGAATTTATTCGTGCTGGTGAGCACTCAACGCTACGTATTTACATCGATTCACCAAACGGTATCAATGTAGATGATTGCGCTGAAGTTAGCCACCAAGTAAGTGCCGTAATGGACGTTGAAGATCCAATTTCAGTGGCTTATAACCTTGAAGTGTCTTCACCAGGTTTAGAGAGACCACTGTTCAAAGCAGAGCATTACCAACAATTTATTGGTCACGAGGTAAGCATCGTTTTGAAAATGGCTGTCGGCAACCGTCGTAAATGGAAAGGTGATATCCAATCTATCGAAGGCGAGACAGTGAAAGTATTGGTTGAAGGACAAGAAGAAGAATTCGTCCTGAGCAATATTGCGAAAGCTAACCTGATCCCTAAATTTTAGTTCTCCTAGAGAGAAGAGCTTAAGAGGCTAGATTAATGAACAAAGAAATTTTGGCGGTAGTAGAAGCTGTTTCAAATGAGAAAGCAGTTCCTCGTGAGCGTATTTTTGAAGCGCTTGAAATCGCGCTTGCAACGGCAACAAAAAAGAAAAGCGAACTAGAAATTGAAGTTCGTGTTGAAATTGACCGTAAAACGGGTGATTTCGAAACTTTCCGTCGTTGGGAAGCTGTTGAGGAAGTTGAATTCCCAACAAAAGAAATCTCTATTGAAGCTGCAAAGTACGATGACCCAGAGATCGAACTTGGCGGTTTCATTGAAGATGATATCGAATCAGTAACGTTTGACCGTATTACGACTCAAACGGCTAAGCAAGTTATCGTACAGAAAGTACGTGAAGCTGAACGCGCTCAAATCGTTGAGCAGTTCATCGATAACGAAGGCGAGCTAGTAACTGGCGCAGTTAAGAAAGTTAACCGTGACACTATTATTCTAGACCTAGGTAACAACGCTGAAGCGGTAATCCTTCGTGATGACCAACTTCCTCGTGAAAACTTCCGTCCAGGTGACCGTGTTCGTGGTCTTCTTTACGCAGTTAAACCAGAAGCTCGTGGTTTCCAGCTTTTCGTTACTCGTTCGAAGCCAGAAATGCTAGCTGAACTATTCCGTGTTGAAGTGCCTGAGATTGGTGAAGAGCTAATTGAACTTAAAGGTGCTGCACGTGACGCTGGTTCTCGTGCTAAAATCGCTGTGAAAACAAACGACAAACGTATTGACCCAGTTGGTGCGTGTGTTGGTATGCGTGGCGCACGTGTACAAGCTGTTTCTAACGATCTTGGTGGTGAGCGTATTGATATCGTTCTTTGGGATGATAACCCGGCTCAATTCGTAATCAACGCAATGGCTCCTGCTGATGTTGCTTCAATCATCGTTGATGAAGACGCACACTCTATGGATATCGCTGTTGAAGCGGATAACCTAGCACAAGCGATTGGCCGTAGCGGTCAAAACGTACGTCTAGCGTCTCAACTTACTGGTTGGGAACTGAACGTAATGACTGTTGCTGATCTTGAGAAGAAGCACCAAGAAGAAGCAGTTGCTTCTATTGAAAACTTCATGAAGCACCTAGACATTGAAGAAGACTTTGCTCAAATGCTTGTTGAAGAAGGCTTCTCTACGCTTGAAGAAGTAGCATACGTTCCTGTGAACGAGCTTCTTGAAGTCGACGGTCTAGACGAAGGTATCGTTGAAGAACTACGTAACCGCGCAAAAGACGCACTGACTACTCTAGCGCTAGCGAAAGAAGAAACTTTCGACGGTGTTGAGCCTGCTGAAGACTTACTTGCACTTGAAGGTCTTGAGCGTGAAATGGCTTACAAGCTAGCAGCAAAAGGCGTTGCGACACTGGAAGACCTAGCTGACCAAGGCGTTGATGAACTAGAAGGCATCGAAGACCTAACTGCAGAGCGTGCAGGCGAGCTAATTATGGCTGCGCGTAACATCTGTTGGTTCGGCGACGAAGAATAATTCAGCAAGGAGAGAAAGCGGTATGACACAATTAACAGTTAAAGCACTGAGTGAAGAGATTGGTACGCCAGTTGACCGCTTAATTGAACAACTTGCTGATGCAGGCATGAAGAAAGCAGGGTCGGATCAAGTGACTGATTCAGAGAAGCAAACATTGCTAACGCACCTTAAAAAGGAGCACGGCGATACTTCAGGCGAAACAGAACCGACTCGTTTAACTCTTCAACGCAAGACCCGCAGCACGCTAAGTGTTGCCGCTGGAGGCGGTAAGAGTAAGGATGTTCAAGTAGAGGTACGTAAAAAGCGTACTTACGTGAAGCGCAGCACTATTGAAGATGAAGCGAAACGTGAAGCTGAGGAAGTAGCTAATCGTGAAGCGGAAGAGAAAGCACAACGCGATGCTGAAGAGCAAGCGAAACGTGATGCTGCAGAGAAAGCACAGCGCGAAGCTGAAGAAAAAGTAACACGTGAAGCGGATGCAAAACGTGAAGCTGAAGAGAAGGCTCAACGCGCACAAGCTGAAAAGGCTAAAAAAGACATGAATTCAAAAAATGCAGACGCTAACGCACAAGCGAAAAAAGAAGCGGATGAACTTAAAGCTCGTCAAGAGCTAGAAGCAACTCGTAAAGCAGAAGCTGAAGCAGCTAAGCTTGTTGAAGAAGCTCGTAAGTTAGCAGAAGAGAACCAAGAACGTTGGTCTGAAGAAGAGAAGAAGAAGAAAGAGCAAGAGAAATCTGCGGATTACCATGTGACTACTTCTACTTACGCTCGTGAAGCTGAAGATGCGGCAGATAAGAAAGATGAGAAAGCACCTCGTCGTCGCAAGAAGAAAGCAGCTCCTGCTAACCAACCTGCAAACAACCGTGGTGGTCGTAACCAGCGTGGTCGTGGCGGTAAAGGTAAGCTTGCTAAACCAACTTCAATGCAGCAAGGCTTCGATAAGTCAGCAACTGTTGCTAAATCTGACGTTGCTATCGGCGAAACTATCGTTGTTTCTGAACTGGCTAGCAAAATGTCAGTTAAAGCAACTGAAGTTATCAAAGTAATGATGAAGATGGGCGCTATGGCGACTATCAACCAAGTGATCGACCAAGAAACAGCACAACTTGTTGCTGAAGAAATGGGTCACAAGGTAATCCTACGTAAAGAAAACGAACTTGAAGAAGCAGTACTAGCTGACCGTGATAGCGATGCTATCGCTGAAGGTCGTGCTCCTGTTGTTACTATCATGGGTCACGTTGACCACGGTAAAACTTCAACACTTGATTACATTCGTAAAGCACACGTTGCTTCTGGCGAAGCTGGCGGTATCACGCAGCACATTGGTGCTTACCACGTAGATACTGACAACGGTATGATCACTTTCCTTGATACTCCTGGACACGCGGCGTTTACAGCTATGCGTGCTCGTGGTGCTCAAGCGACAGATATCGTTGTACTTGTAGTTGCAGCAGACGATGGCGTAATGCCACAAACAATCGAAGCAATCCAGCACGCGAAAGCGGCAGGCGTTCCTCTGATTGTTGCTGTGAACAAGATCGATAAAGAGGGTGCAAACCCAGACAACGTTAAGAATGAGCTAGCTCAATACGACGTTATCCCTGAAGAATGGGGCGGTGAGAACATCTTCGTTCACATCTCTGCAAAACAGGGTACAAACATCGATGGTCTTCTAGAAGCAATCCTTCTTCAGTCTGAAGTTCTTGAACTTACAGCGGTTAAAGAAGGCATGGCGTCTGGTGTTGTTGTTGAATCTCGTCTTGATAAAGGTCGTGGTCCAGTTGCAACAGTACTAGTACAGTCTGGTACTCTAAACAAAGGCGATATCGTTCTTTGTGGTCAAGAGTACGGCCGTGTTCGTGCAATGCGTGATGAAAACGGTAAAGACATCGAAACTGCAGGTCCATCTATTCCTGTAGAAATTCTAGGTCTTTCTGGTGTTCCTTCGTCAGGCGATGAAGCGACTGTTGTACGTGATGAGCGTAAAGCACGTGAAGTTGCGAACTACCGTCAAGGTAAATTCCGTGATGTTAAACTAGCTCGCCAACAAAAAGCGAAACTAGAGAACATGTTCGCGAACATGACGGCTGGCGAAGTTGCTGAGCTTAACGTGGTACTTAAAGCTGACGTTCAAGGTTCTGTAGAAGCGATTGCTGACTCTCTACTGAAACTGTCAACTGACGAAGTGAAAGTGAACATCGTAGGTTCTGGTGTTGGTGGTATTACTGAAACTGATGCAACGCTTGCTGCAGCTTCTAACGCTATCATCCTTGGTTTCAACGTTCGTGCTGACGCAACTGCGCGTAACACGGTTCAGAACGAAAACCTAGATCTACGTTACTACTCAATCATTTACCAACTAATTGACGAAGTTAAACAGGCGATGGGCGGTATGCTTGCTCCTGAATTCCGTCAAGAGATCATTGGTCTTGCACAAGTTCGTGACGTATTTAAGTCGCCTAAACTTGGTGCAATCGCTGGTTGTATCGTGACTGAAGGTACGATTAAGCGTAGCAACCCAATCCGTGTACTTCGTGAAAACGTTGTTATCTACGAAGGTGAACTAGAGTCACTTCGTCGCTTTAAAGATGACGTTCAAGAAGTTAAGAACGGTTACGAGTGTGGTGTCGGCGTTAAGAACTACAACGACGTTCGCGTTGGTGACCAGATCGAAGTATTCGAAATCGTTGAGGTTAAACGTACTCTAGACTAATCAGTCTGTACGACTCGACATATTGACTAAGGTTACTAACATTACTAGTAAAGGTAATAAGTAATCGGTTGTTGAATACACCATGGGGGGCTGGTAATTACCAAGCCCCCCATCTTTCTAAGTGAGAAAAGAAAATGTCAAAAGAATTTAGCCGCACACAACGTGTGTCTCAGCAGCTTCAAAAAGAGCTTGCTCTTATCCTACAACGTGAAGTTCGTGACTCACGTATTGGTATGGTAACTATCTCAGACGTAGAAGTGTCTCGTGACCTTGCTTACGCAAAAGTGTTCGTGACTTTCCTGTGTGTTGGTGAGCAAACTCCTGAATCATGCCTTAAAGCTCTTAAAGAGCATGAAGTGCCAGTTCGTATGGCTCTTGGTAAGCGTATTCGCCACCGTCTAACGCCTGAAGTTCGTTTTACTTACGACAACACACTAGTAGAAGGCATGCGTATGTCTAACCTAGTAAGTGAAGTTCTGAACGATGATAAGCGTAAGCAAGAAGAAGCTGGCCGCACTGACGAAGCTCAGTCTAAGGGCGAAGAGTAATGGCTCGCCGTCGTAAAGGTCGCCCTATCAACGGGGTAATTCTATTAGATAAGCCGACTGGTATTTCGTCTAATGATGCACTGCAAAAAGTAAAGCGTATTTACTTTGCAGAGAAGGCAGGGCACACCGGTGCTCTGGATCCTCTTGCGACTGGCATGCTGCCAATTTGTCTTGGTGAAGCGACGAAGTTCTCTCAGTTTCTTCTAGATTCTGATAAGCGCTACGTTGTTATCGCTAAGCTTGGTGAGCGTACCAATACCTCTGACTCTGATGGTGAAGTGGTAGAGACACGTGATGTTAACGTGACTCAAGAACAGCTTGAGCGTTGCATTGCGAGCTTCAAGGGTGAAACCGATCAGATACCATCAATGTTTTCGGCATTGAAGTATCAAGGTAAGCCTTTGTACGAATACGCACGTGCAGGTATCGAGGTTCCTCGTGAGTCTCGTAAGATCGCTGTGTACTCTATTGAACTGCTTCGCTTTGAAGGTGATGAAGTTGAAATGGAAGTGCATTGTTCGAAAGGCACATACATCCGCACAATTACCGACGACCTTGGTGAAATGCTAGGTTGTGGTGCTCACGTGACCATGCTTCGTCGTACAGGTGTCGCAAAGTACCCATACGAGCGTATGGTGACTTTGGAGCAGTTAAACGAGATCCTAGAGCAAGCACAGGCGCAAGAAATTGCACCGAAAGAGCTGCTTGATCCACTGCTGATGCCAATGGACACTGCCGTTGAAGACTTACCAGAAGTAAACCTGAACGCGGAACTGACTGACCTAGTTCAGCACGGTATGCCAGTTCAGGTTGCTGGTGCGCCAACTGAAGGCACGGTTCGTATGACAAGTGGCGAAGAGAAGCTGTTTGTCGGCGTAGCTCAGATTGCTGAAGATGGCCGAGTTGCACCGAAGCGTTTGGTTGTTTTCAGAGATGAAGAGCCACAAGCGTAGCGCTTACATCGGATCTTAGCGCTGAGTCGTGAAAAGCGAGCAAATAAGATAGAAAGCGAACGCCTAATTTAGGTGGTTCGCTTTTTTCGTTTTTAATGGGTTCGATTGTTATTGCACCAACTGACAAACTTCCCTATAATCCTCGGCTCGCGTAGCGGCTGAATCAGAGATTGGCTGCTACAAATATAAACTTACTCTTATCAGGAGAGAATTATGTCTCTGAATGCAGAAACTAAAGCAGCAATCGTTGCAGAATACGCACAATCTGAAGGCGACACAGGTTCACCAGAAGTACAAGTAGCACTACTTACTGCTTCTATCAACCACCTACAAGGTCACTTCAAAGCGCACAAACACGATCACCACAGCCGTCGTGGTCTACTACGTATGGTTTCTAGCCGTCGTAAGCTTCTTGATTACTTGAAAGGCAAAAACCTTGCTCGTTACCAAGACCTAATCAAGCGTCTAGGCCTACGTCGCTAATAGCGATGTCTGCAAAGACAGTTTGAAGAAAAGGAGCATTTATGCTCCTTTTTTTGTGCCTGTAAGAAAATGCTAGGCTGGATGCTCAGAATATCATCTGGCTTTTTCTGATAGGAAATATATCTCCTAATAAAAATAGTTTATACTACGCCCGCCTATAGCGTTTTCAGCGTTTGGCAATCAACCTCTCAAGAGATTACAGTCACAGATGTCGGCCAATAGGTCGCGACTATTCAAAGGCGGATTTGGTCTTAATTCGGCGTATGAACACATACAAAGAGTCACCATCCTAAGTCCCTTTTCACTAGTCGCGATTGGTAATGTCTTGAGTCATTATTCACTTAATCTAAAGTCTGACTTTAGAGCTAAGGATATACAATGTTTGAAAAACCAGTTGTAAAATCGTTCCAGTACGGTAACCACACCGTTACTCTAGAAACGGGCGTAATTGCACGTCAAGCTACTGCTGCTGTAATGGCGACTATGGACGATACTTCAGTATTCGTTTCTGTTGTTGCTAAGAAAGAAGCAGTTGCAGGTCAAGACTTCTTCCCACTAACAGTAAACTACCAAGAGCGTACATACGCTGCGGGTAAAATCCCAGGTGGTTTCTTCAAGCGTGAAGGTCGTCCATCTGAAGGCGAAACACTAACAGCTCGTCTGATTGACCGTCCAATTCGTCCACTTTTCCCAAGTGCGTTTAAAAACGAAGTTCAAGTTATCGCTACGGTTGTTTCTATCAACCCTGACGTAAACCCAGACATGATCACTATGATCGCAACATCTGCTGCGCTTGCTATCTCTGGTGCTCCATTCAATGGTCCTATCGGTGCTGCACGTGTTGGTCACATCGACGGCGAACTTGTTCTTAACCCATCAAATACTGAGCTTGAAAACTCTAAACTAGACCTAGTTGTGTCTGGTACAGAAGGCGCAGTACTTATGGTTGAATCTGAAGCAGATAACCTATCTGAAGAAGAAATGCTTTCAGCTGTTGTTTACGGTCACGACCAACAACAAGTTGTAATCAAAGCAATCAACGAGTTTGCTGCTGAAGTTGCAACTCCATCTTGGAACTGGGAAGCACCAGCAGTTAACACTGAGCTTAAAGCTCAAGTTGCTGAACTTGCTGAAACTCGTCTATCTGACGCGTACCAGATCACTGAGAAAATGGCTCGTTACGAGCAAGTTGGCGTAATCAAGAACGACGTTGTTGAAGCTCTAATTGCACAAGACGAAAACCTAGATGAGCGCGAAATCCGCGGCATGCTTGGTTCTCTAGAGAAAAACGTAGTACGTAGCCGCATCATCGCTGGCAACCCACGTATCGATGGCCGTGAAAAAGACATGGTTCGTGCGCTAGACGTACGTACTGGTGTTCTTCCACGTACACACGGTTCTTCTCTATTCACTCGTGGTGAAACTCAAGCACTTGTTACTGCAACGCTTGGCACACAACGTGATGCTCAAATCATCGACAGCCTGATGGGTGAGAAGAAAGACAACTTCCTTCTACACTACAACTTCCCTCCATACTGTGTAGGTGAAACTGGTTTCGTTGGTTCTCCTAAGCGTCGTGAAATTGGTCACGGTAAGCTTGCTAAACGTGGTATCCAAGCAGTAATGCCTTCTGTTGAAGAATTCCCATACACAGTTCGTGTTGTATCGGAAATCACAGAATCTAACGGTTCTTCTTCAATGGCTTCTGTATGTGGTACATCTCTAGCTCTTATGGATGCTGGTGTTCCAATCAAAGCTTCTGTTGCGGGTATCGCAATGGGTCTTGTTAAAGAAGGCGACGACTTCGTTGTTCTTTCTGACATCCTTGGCGACGAAGATCACCTAGGTGACATGGACTTTAAAGTAGCAGGTACTAACGCTGGTATCACTGCACTTCAAATGGACATCAAGATCGAAGGTATCACTAAAGAGATCATGCAAATTGCACTTAACCAAGCGCAAGGTGCACGTAAGCACATCCTTTCTGTAATGGATGAAGCTATCTCTGGTGCTCGTGAAGATATCTCTGAATTCGCTCCACGTATCCACACAATGAAAATCAGCTCTGATAAGATCAAAGATGTTATCGGTAAAGGCGGCGCAGTTATCCGTGCTCTTTGTGAAGAAACTGGTACTACAATCGAAATCGAAGACGATGGCACAATCAAGATTGCTGCTACTGAAGGCGCAGCTGCTAAAGAAGCTATCCGTCGTATCGAAGAGATCACAGCTGAAGTTGAAGTTGGCCGCATTTACCAAGGTAAAGTTGCTCGTCTAGCTGACTTCGGTGCATTCGTTACTATCCTTCCAGGTAAAGATGGTCTAGTACACATCTCTCAAATCGCTGACAAGCGCGTTGAGAAAGTGTCTGACTACCTAACTGAAGGTCAAGAAGTTCCTGTTAAGGTTCTTGAAATTGACCGTCAAGGCCGTGTACGTCTAAGCATGAAAGAAGCAGTTGAAACGCCAGCTGAAGGCGAAGCACCTGCTGCTGAGTAATTCTCAGTGTGTCGATGGTGATATCGCTTTTTAGTGATTTCTAACCTATCGTCAACAAAGCATGTTATAAAGGGGAGCATATCGCTCCCCTTTTTTATTGCGGTCATAACAGGAGTAATTATTTGTGAAATGGTTTCAAACCGCGAGTATGTGTTTACTGCTTGTACTAACAGGTTGTGCGACAACATCAGATAACACCTCAAGTTGGGTTTATCCACCGATGGCTGTGCCACTGCAACCAAGCGTTCAGCAAGAAGTTCAAATTGCACGTCTTAGTCAGTTATTACAGCGCCCAGATTTGAACGATGAAGTTCGAGCTAAGATGCTGTTTGAACGTGGTAACTACTACGACAGTGTTGGCCTGCGTGATCTCGCGCGTCTCGACTTCAACCAATCTCTTTCATTGAACCCTGCTCAACCTGATATCTTCAATCTTTTGGGTGTTTACTTTACGCAGGTAGGGGAGTTTGATGCGGCTTATGAATCTTTTGATTCTACGTTAGAGCTTGATCCTGCAAACTCTTACGCAGAAAGGAACCGCTCTATCGCGCTTTACTATGGCGAGCGTTACGACTTAGCCAATGAAGAGATGATGAAGCACTATGCCGACGATCCTAGCGATCCGTTTCGCGCTCTGTGGTTGTACATCATTCAGCATGAGCTGACGCCAGAGCAGGCTAAGCTTGATTTGCAAAAACGTTACGAGAGCCGTGATGAGCAGTGGGGTTGGGTATTAGTCGCGATTATGCTTGATGACATTACTGAAGAGCAGGCTTTCAAGGCGATCTTAACCGGTACTCGTGACAACACGTTACTTGCGCAGCGTCTAACAGAGACGTACTTCTACCTTGCTAAGCGTTACCATATGAATGGTGATTACGCGAATGCTATCTCTTTGTACAAGTTGTCAGTCTCTTTTAACGTGTATGAATACGTAGAACATCGTTACTCTTTCTTAGAGTTAAGCCGTATCTTCACCACACTTAAAGCTGAGCACTTAGCGCAAGTTAAGCTGGCTGAGGCCGAAGAAGAAGCCAACGCTAAGTAAGCAACACATTTTGATTCCGAAAAGCCGCTGTCTGTCAGCGGTTTTTTTATGCTCCTTTTTTATGATCTTCATCTCGTTTTGATTGCTTTTTATTTAAACAACACTAAAATAGTTAGCCTTGCTAACTAAATGCTATTCTTTGATTAGGTGAGTATGCTGAACCAGAATTTAGAAAAGATTGAGCGCTTCGCCTCTAAGATATGGCGCACTCAGGTAAATGAAGATCCTATTTGCCAATTGAGCTTCAATGAATATGACTATTTGAAGGTCATTCAAGCCTCTCCTGAACCGATCCGATTGACAGATCTGGCGATTGAAATGCAAGTAACCAAGCCTTCAGCAACTACTATGGTTCAAAGGTTAGAGAGAAAAGGTCTCGTTGAGCGTAAAGCTTCGCTCGAAGATGCGAGGTCTAAGTTGGTCGTACTGACCAGCAAAGCGGAAGTCGGCTTGGAAGAAGAAAGTAAGATCTATCAGGTCATGGCACAGATACTGGAAAGCCGTTTGTCTGAGCAAGAATCTCAGCAGTTAAACCTATTATTAAATAAAGCTTTAAAGTAAATAATTTAGATATTTAGTTAGCCTTGTTAACTAATTTTTCGAGTCATATCTTGTTGATATGCGACTCACAAATGAAAGTAGAGTAAGAAATGAGTAACTCAATTAGTCGTCAATTTTGGCGATACACAATCCCTACCGTGGCGGCCATGTTGGTTAATGGCCTGTACCAAGTGGTGGATGGCATCTTCATTGGCCGCTATGTGGGGGCTGATGGACTTGCAGGTATCAATGTTGCGTGGCCTGTGATTGGTTCGATTCTTGGTATTGGTATGTTGGTGGGTGTGGGCACAGGTGCGCTTGTCTCGATTCGCCAAGGTGAAAAAGATACTCAAGGCGCTAAGCAGATCTTAGCAACGGGCTTAACCTTGTTGTTAGCGATAACGCCTATTGTCTCTGCATTGCTGTTCTTGTTTGCTGATAACTTCTTGCTTTGGCAGGGCGCTGAAGGGCGAGTGTATGAACTTGGTCTGCAGTACTTACACATTCTGATTGGTGCTAGTGTCTTCACGCTAGGTTCGATCGCGATGCCGTTTCTACTGCGTAACGATGACAGTCCGAACTTAGCGACGATACTGATGATCGTTGGTGCGGTGATTAATATCGTGCTCGATTACCTGTTTATCGCTCTCTATGGCTGGGAGTTGATGGGTGCAGCATTAGCAACAGCGATTGCCCAGTTTGTAGTAACGGCTCTCGGCTTGGCTTACTTCTTCTCGCGTCGAGCAAACCTACGTTTACGTTGGAATGAGTTGAGATTGAAGCTGGATGTGATTCCACAAATCTTCGCCATTGGTACATCAAGCTTCTTTATGTACGCTTATGGTTCGATGATGGTGGCGTTGCACAATGCGTTGTTCTCTCAATATGGCGACCAGTTGATGATTGGTGCTTACGCGATTTTGGGCTACATCGTGACGGTTTATTATCTCACGGCTGAAGGTATCGCCAACGGCATGCAACCATTGGTGAGCTACAACCATGGTGCGCGTAACCAAGCAAACATCCGCAAGCTACTTAAGATTGCGATGATGAGTTCGGTATTGATTGGTGTGGCGTTCGTGCTGCTTCTCAATGCGTTCCCACGTGAGTTTGTATCAGTATTTAACTCAGACGAACCTCAGTTGGTTGAGTACACCGTGTTGGGTATTCGCCTTCACATGTTTGCACTGGCGCTGGATGGCTTCTTGGTAGTCGCAGCTGCTTACTATCAAGCGGTGAACAAGGGCAGCAAGGCGATGTTTGTGACTATAGGTAATATGCTAATCCAACTGCCGTTCCTGTATATCATGCCTAAGTTGTATGGTGTGCCGGGGATCTGGATTGCGTACCCACTGTCTAACATCGCGCTAAGTGTGGTGGTGATGGTGATGCTCTACAAAGATATAAAGAAGCTCGATGCCTCACCGATGGAAACCGCGGCGGCATAGGTCGCGTTTCTTAAGTCGAATAAAATAGGTCTAGCGAATGCTAGACCTTTTTTGTATTTGTTACTGGTTAGTCCAATGCGAGGAACTAGATGTTCTTAACGTCTAAACCTGCAAGCTGATGCCAATACCCATTACATTGGCGGCTTTCAATCTTCATCGGTTTTTGACCTTGCTCGTTCGCTCTGAAGTTATTGATTTCAGAGAAGGTATCGATACCGAGAGGGCTTAAACGAACCACATCAACCAGGTCGTGCATGTTCGGTAAATCATTGACTAGGTTGTAGCAGTAGCCTGATTGCGTCTGAATACCGTTAAGGTTGAAGACTGATTGGCCTTCTTGGCTTTCTACTTGTAGCCCTGTTGGGTACTTGATACAGCAGGTTTCGCAATCGTCTTTAGCTTTGTTTTCAGCGCGAGCGGTAAAGCAGCGTGCTGAGTAAGCAAGCGGCAGGTAGCCGTGGCTAAACACTTCAACTTCGAACTTGTTACGAATATTTAGCTCTTCGCACTGGGTCATTACGTTGCTTAGCCATTCGCGAGAAAGCTCAACCGGCATACACCAACGCGTCATGCCTTGTTTCAAGAATAGGTTCAGGGTGCGTGCGTTGTAGGTGTTTACTGCCGGGCCAACCACGAAAGGTACTTTGCTTTCGCTGGCCAGTTGAATTGCAGACACATCATTGGCTTCGATCGCAAAGTCACCGTTATCGATGTACTTCTTCATGATGTTGACTTCGCTTGGTGCTTCTAGCAATGCCATGGTGGAAAGTACGACTTGCTTACCTGAAGCAGACAGCTCTTTAGCAATGTCCATCCAGTGTTTCGCTTTCATCTCACGACGCTTTGAACACACCGCTTCACCTAGGTAGATGATATCGGCAGAGCTTGATTTCGCTTGCTCATAGAAGCTTTCAACGTCTTGTTTTGGCCAAAAATAAAGTAGAGGGCCTAATGCGTATTTCATTGAGTTCTCCATTTGGCTCTATTGCCATTTACGGTGATAAGCGCCAAGCGTGGTTTGTGTACCTTCCGATACATTCGCCAGTGTCGCATTCCAAGCTTGTTCCACTTGGTATTGTTCTGGGTTCGCTAAGTAGCGATCGATAGCTGCACGCCACGTACGAGTGACTTGTTCAACATAAGCCGGGCTGCGTTGGCGACCTTCAATCTTCACTGAGGCAACGTTCGCCGCGAAAAGCTCAGGCAACATGGATAGCGTGTTGAGGCTGGTTGGCTCTTCAAGTGCGTGATAGCGCTTACGTTCACCATCGATATCTGCTTCAAAGCGGCCTTTACACAGCGTTGGGTAACCTGCGTTTTCACCTGCTTCATATTTATCGATAAGGATTTCGTTCAAGCGAGATTCGAGGCCAGTTTCTGTTTCTTGCCAGCGAACGTATTTCGCCGGAGAACAAGCACCAACAGTATTTGGTGATTCGCCTGTCATGTATGAAGAGAGGTAGCAACGGCCTTCTGCCATGATGCACAAGCTACCAAAAGCGAATACTTCAAGGTCAACGTCAGAAGTGATGTTACGAGAAAGCTGTTTGACCTGATGAATCGACAACACACGCGGTAGTACGACACGCTTAACGTTGAAGTTTTTATGGTAGAAGTCGATAGCCGCCGCATTGGTCGCAGATGCTTGCACTGATAGGTGCAGTTCTAGATCTGGATACTTATTTGCTGCGTACTCAAGCACCGCGATGTCTGCGATGATCAGCGCATCAACACCCAGAGCAGCGGCGTTGTCTACGGCATTAGTCCAACGGTCGAAGCCATTTGGGTGAGCAAACGTATTTAGGGCAACATGAATTTTCTTGTTGTGGTCATGCACATACTGCACAGCACGATCGAGCTTTTTACCCGCAAAGTTTAGGCCTGCAAAGTGTCGGGCATTGGTATCGTCTTTGAATCCGATATAGACAGCATCCGCACCACAATCAATAGCGGTTTTCAAAGCAGGTAAGTTACCCGCTGGGCATAAGAGTTCCATTTGCTCACTACCAGTAGAATTAAGTTGAAGCGAGCATTTTATGAAGAATTGTGAATGACGGAATTGATGTAAGGCAGGTTTAGATGGATAAATCTGCTTTTACTCCGTTTGAAGTACTGACGAGTGAACGTTTTACATGTTGGCTTGGTTTAAATATGAGGTACTTGATTAGTTCTTATGACGGCGGTTTTGGGCAAACAACTCTTCGACATCTTGTTTTGGTTGCGGACGGTAGAAGTGGAAGCCTTGAATCGAACTACAGTTGAGGTTCGATAATAGAGTCGCTTGCTCACTGGTTTCGACACCTTCAGCAACCACGGTCAAATCGAGAGATTTACCTAGGTTGATGATGTTTTCAATTACGGTGATTTGCTTTGGTAGGGTATCGATATCAGAGATGAAAGCACGGTCTATCTTAAGCTCATCAATTGGGAAGCGAGCAAGGTAAGACAGTGAAGAGTAACCTGTACCAAAATCATCAATGGAGAGAGCAAAGCCAAGTTTCTTGATGGCGTTAAGCATTTGGAGTGTGTGTTCACTATCACTCATCACCGCACTTTCCGTTAGCTCGAACGTAATCGCACTTGGATCAAGCTCGGTCGAACGTAGTAGCTTTTCCATGTAATCAATCAGCTTTGGGTTACCAAACTGTTCTGGTGAAAGGTTGATAGCCACTCGACCTGGAAGGATACCTTGCATCTTCCAGCGTTTAACCGTAGCAAACACTTCGCGCATTACCACTCGGCCAAGTTGTTCGATAAGACCAGCTCGCTCCGCTACAGGAATGAACGCAGCAGGACTGATATAACCTTCGACAGGATGCTTCCAACGTACCAGAGCTTCAGCGCCGTTGATGGTGAAATCACGGGCATTCACTTTTGGTTGATACCAAACCTCAAGTCCATTCTGTTGCAGCGCTTTTTGTAGCTCTATCTCAAGCCACAGTCGCATGCGCGCTTCTTTGTTCATCTGTTCGTTGAACTTGATCAGGCGGTTGCGACCACGATCTTTGGCTTCATACATTGCTGTGTCTGCATTTTGCAGCAAGATACGAGCATCAGTCCCATCTTGAGGAAAGCTCACGCTACCAATTGAGCAGGCTAAGCGTTTGCTAAAGTGGTGAAGATCGAAGGGTTGGTTGATAAGGGATATGATCTTTTCAGCGAGCATTTCAGGTGTTCGCTGATGTTCAGGTTCTGGCAAGATAATACCAAACTCATCCCCGCCTAAATGCCCAATCACGGCCTTACGAGGCAGTAAGCGTTTAAGGCGCGAAGCGACCTCTTTTATCACCTTGTCACCGATGTGATGACCAAGTGAGTCATTGATATTCTTGAAGTTATCAATGTCTAAGTAGAGCATCACCACCGGCGTATCGTTGTGAATGAACTGCTCAAGACGCTTAGTAAACCCAACTCGGTTGTAGAGCTTGGTCAGTGCATCGATGTAGGCATCTTCACTGTTTGCCGGTGTGTATTGTTTTGCGGTTTCTTGTGCGTCTTGGATAAGCACCAACTGAGTGTTGCTTCCAAGAACAGTGGTGGAGTCGATGTTGAGCTGAACCTTACGTTCAAAGCCGCATCGTGCACCCGTTAAGCAAACCAAACCAGACTCAGAAATAATAGAGCTGAGGTTATTATTGAAGACTGTTTTGGTTTGTTCATCGATAAATAGGCGTCCCAACTCTTCACCAATTAACTCTGTGGTTGAGTTAAAGCCAAGCAAGCGCGCTGCTGCTGGGTTAGATGACAAGATGTAGTCACTTTCAACGAGCAGTAATCCATCTGGAAGTAGTTGAGATAGTTTGTGGAATTTGGCTTCGGATTCTTCTAAAGAACGGACAAGTACTTGGTTTTCTGATGTGTCGAAGGCGTGAAAGACGATGTAGTCGGTTTTGTTGCCATTGGTAAGCGGAGATAGGCTGAAATGAAGGCTGGTATCGAGGTCTGTTTCGTTGAGGGTGACTTCGGCCTCAATCGTTTCGCCACTGAATGCACGCTCATAGTAAGGCTTGAGATGTTGGTAGAACTGTTCGCCCAATGTTTGGCGATCATTCATGCCTGCAAGCTCTGTTTGACTCAAACCAGCAATATCGCAGTAACGCTCATTCACCATAAAATAGTTATGTTGAGCATCAAGTACTGCAAAAAAGAACGGACTATTTGCAGTTAGCTGGGTAAACCAATGTTGTAGTTGTTGGGGAGGCATCAAAGTACTACCAATTCTCCAAGAGCTTGAATATTCACTATCGATAAATATTTATTACTTTTTGTGTGGCTATCGATATTTACCTGTGAGTGCAGCGATCCGCTGTAATTCTCATTACCTGAGTTACTATAACTGTGATTTTCAGGATATTAAAGGTCGAGTATCAAACAGAAGTTAATTTGATACATAACAGTAACTGAGATCTCAACATCATCTATGATGCATTCCATATTATTGACAAAGTTACGGATAAGTCACGTGATAAACAAGATTCGCACTCAACTAGTTCAAAATGCCGCATCAATTTTGCGATCTCCAGTCCAGTTATTGCCTAAAACAGTACAAAAAAGAGCCTTATTGGAGGCGCTTAAGAATGTATTCAAGGAAGCTTTAGAGGACGGTGACTTTGAGTTTTTAGAAGACAAATGGCTGAAAGTCTCAATAAAAGACATGGGGTTAAGTTGGTGTATTAGCTACAAAAATGAGCAACTGGTTGTAGCTGATAATGAGGTGGTTGAAGATGTAAGCTTTAGCGGCAATCTTAACGATCTTGTGTTGATTGCGGGACGTAAAGAAGACCCAGATACGCTTTTCTTCCAACGTCGACTGTCTATTGAAGGTGATACAGAGCTCGGTTTAGAGGTCAAAAACTTGATGGATAGCGTAGATTTGGACTTATTGCCGACTCCTATGAAAACTTTGTTAAATCAATTAGCTGATTTTGTGCAGAAGGGAGTACAATCCCCAGATACACAAAGTGAGGTAATGAATGCTTATTCGAACTGAAGCACCGGCAGATATACTTGTCATTGATCGTTTATTGAAATCTGTTTTTGAAACGGATGCAGAAGCTAATTTGGTTATGAGCTTGCGTGAGAATAGTCATTTAACGCTATCGCTGGTGGCTTGCTCCGACGAAGGCGAGGTGGTTGGTCACCTGATGTTTAGCCCAATTACCCTTAAAGGTGACGATCACAACTGGCAGGGGCTTGCACCACTTGCTGTGAAAGAAGAGTTCCGCAACCAAGGCATTGCTAAATCACTGGTTGAAGATGCTTTCTCTACTTTGGTTGATTTTGGTTACCCAGCCTGTGTCGTGCTTGGTGATCCTGCCTATTACGGTCGCTTTGGTTTCAAGGCTGCGAGTGAATTTGGTTTGAGCTGCACTTGGGATGTACCTGAAGGAGCTTTCCAAGCTATCGAGTTAGTTGAAGGTGCGCTTGCAGGGCATTCTGGTGAGATTGCTTACAGTCCTGAGTTCAACGACTTATAAGCTGATTTATCACGCAACAAGATACAAACTGATTTAGTCTAAATAAAGGAGCTTGATGCTCCTTTATTTTTTGTTAGTATCAGCCCTGCTCTAATAAGCGCTCTTTCAATAGAGGCAGCTTTCACAAAACTAGTTCTAAAAAACTTCTGGTTTCAATAAACTTTGGCTCCAATAAACTTAAGGTTACTACCGCTAGATATGTCACAAACACACGCGCAATACCTACATGAGATGGGCATTAGCCAATGGGAACTAAGTCACCCAGAGCGTTTAGCAGGTTATGAATCTGAATTGACTCCGCTCTCGAGCGATTGCAAGTTACTGTTGGTTTCGCCTGAAAAACCTCAGGAAGATCTCGCCGTGATGTTTGAGCGAGTACTCAAAAGTATCAAGCTCGACTTATCTCAGGCTTTACACCTTCAACCGCAACACTTGTCTACTGTGGATTTAGGTTCGGTTGAGTGGATATGGTTTGCTGGTTGTGAGTCGGCTCAAGAGCTGAAGGCTAAAACACTTCAATCGCCATTACTGTCTGACATTAACGGTAACAACCAACACCGCCGCGACTTATGGCAACAAATTTGTGCTTATGACTAATCAATTTTTACCGACTTCACAACAACACCTAGACGCCATTTGGAAGATAGAGCAGGCCGCGCATTCTCACCCTTGGTCTGAAAATATGATCCGAGATCTTGATAGCCGAGGCGCTTGTCATCATGTCCTTGAAGTTGATGGACAAGTGGTGGGCTATTTCTTCGCTCAAAATATTGTTGGTGAAGTGACGCTGCTTAATATTGCGGTAGACCCAAGCAAGCAAGGCAAAGGTTATGGTAAGGCACTAACTGAACATTTCCTTGATATATGTGAACAAGCTGATGCTGAAAGCGCTTGGCTGGAAGTTCGCGAAAGTAATGTGAACGCGTTTAATCTTTACGAAAAGGCAGGCTTCAACGAAGTTGATCGCCGTCGTAATTACTATCCAACTAAACAAGGCAACGAAGATGCCATCATTATGAGCTATCTTTTTATGTCTTTTAGCTAGTCATGTTACGTCTTTTCGCTAACTAGATAGCTAATCACAAAATTAGCCAAAAAATAGGGTGTAAACTGACCCTTTAGAAAGTGATACGCTTTCTGTATAATCCGCACACAGAATTCAAGGGCAAGTATTATCTACTTGCCCTTTTTACGCTTTAGATCAGCAAAGGGCGACTATGTCTTTCCAACAAGAAGTGAGCAAACGTAGAACGTTTGCGATTATCTCTCACCCGGATGCGGGTAAAACCACGATTACTGAAAAAGTTCTTTTATTCGGAAACGCGATTCAAAAAGCGGGTACCGTAAAAGGCCGTGGCTCTAACCAGCACGCTAAATCTGACTGGATGGAGATGGAAAAAGAACGTGGTATCTCGGTAACTACGTCGGTAATGCAATTCCCATACAATGATTGCCTAGTAAACCTACTCGATACTCCAGGACACGAAGATTTCTCGGAAGATACGTACCGTACGCTAACAGCGGTTGATTCTTGTTTGATGGTTATCGATGCTGCTAAAGGTGTCGAAGACCGTACTCGTAAGCTGATGGAAGTAACACGTCTGCGTGATACTCCAATCGTAACGTTTATGAACAAACTTGACCGTGATGTTCGTGACCCGATGGAAGTGCTTGATGAAGTGGAAAGCGAGCTAGGTATGGCCTGTGCTCCAATCTCATGGCCAATTGGTTGCGGTAAAGAGTTTAAAGGTGTTTACCACATTCACCGTGATGAAACGATCTTGTATGAATCTGGCCACGGCCACGAGATCCAAGAAGTTCGTATCATCAAAGGTCTAGATAACCCTGAGCTAGATGAAGCAGTAGGTGCTGATCTTGCGGAAAGCGTACGTGAAGAGCTAGAGCTTGTTATCGGTGCTTGTCCTGAGTTTGACCATGAATTATTCCTAGCGGGTGAACTAACGCCGGTTTACTTCGGTACTGCATTGGGTAACTTTGGTGTTGACCACATGCTTGATGGTCTAACGAAATGGGCTCCAGCACCTCAAACGCGTCAAGCGAACGAGCGTGATGTTGAAGCGACAGAAGAGAAGTTCTCTGGTTTCGTATTTAAGATCCAAGCAAACATGGACCCTAAACACCGTGACCGTATCGCATTCATGCGTATCGTTTCGGGTACTTACAACCAAGGTATGAAGATGAACCATGTTCGTACAGGCAAGAGTGTAAGTATCTCTGATGCGGTAACCTTTATGGCGGGTGACCGTGCACGTGCTGAAAAAGCATACGCGGGTGATATTATCGGTCTACATAACCACGGTACTATCCAGATTGGTGATACCTTCACTCAAGGTGAGAGCCTGAAGTTCGCTGGTATCCCTAACTTCGCACCTGAGCTATTCCGTCGTATTCGCCTGCGCGATCCACTTAAGCAGAAGCAACTTCTAAAAGGCTTAGTTCAGCTTTCAGAAGAGGGCGCAGTACAAGTATTCCGTCCTATGCAAAACAACGACCTGATCGTTGGTGCGGTTGGTGTGCTTCAGTTCGACGTGGTTGTAGCGCGCTTGAAAGCGGAATACAACGTAGAAGCTATCTACGAAGGTGTTAACGTTGCAACAGCTCGCTGGGTTGAATGTGATGACGCTAAGAAACTAGAAGAATTCAAACGTAAGAACCAATCTAACCTTGCGCTAGATGGCGGTGACAACCTGTCTTACATCGCACCAACTATGGTGAACTTGAACCTAGCTTCTGAACGTTTCCCTGAAGTTCAATTCCGAGCGACGCGCGAGCACTAATTTCTCCGCGATCTATTAGAGTTAAACAAAAACGTCTATTGTTCTGCAATAGGCGTTTTTTAATGCGTTTTATTTAAGGTTTAAAGGCTGAGACTTGAGGTAAGTATGTTGGGTTGGATAAAAACTTGGGTTAAAAGATACGATAAGTGGTGTGAAGAGCTTGGGTTAACGCCTGAGAACAAGCGCAGTTGTGTTGCTTATCGCCGTGATCCTCAAGGGCAGAAAGCTGAGAGTGGGAAAGATGACACAGCAAACAAGTGATTTTCCGCTATTTGATACACATTGCCACGCAGACTTTGAGGCGTTTGAGCAAGGTTTTACCCATGAGCTGAGCATTGAGGGATATATCAAAGAGGCAAAACAGGCTCAAGTTGAGAAGTTACTCATCCCTTCTATCGGTCAAAATAACTGGCATAAGCTTGAGAAAATTGCGCAATCTCACCCCAATGTTTACTACGCATTAGGCTTTCATCCTTACTTTTTAGAGCAAGCGGATGAGATGCAATTTGAAGAACTTCACCAACTACTCGCATCAAAAACACGTCAGTGTGTGGCCATTGGTGAGTGTGGGTTGGACTTTTTTGTGGATGTGGAACAGGAGAAACAAGAGCGCTTTTTCATCCAACAAATGGAACTTGCCAAGGCGTTTGAGCTGCCTTTAATCATCCATGAGAGGAAGTCTTATAACCGACTTATCGAGCTAATAAAGCAGCATAAGTTCACCTTAGGTGGTGTGATTCACGGCTTTTCAGGGAGTGAACAGCAAGCTTTAGCGTGGATCAAGCTCGGTTTCTATATTGGCGTCGGTGGAACGATAACTTACCCAAGAGCGCAAAAAACACGCACAACCATGGCAAAATTGCCCCTTGAATGTCTGGTATTGGAAACGGATGCTCCGGACATGCCCATGTATGGAAACCAAGGAAATGTTAATCATTCCAAATATTTAGTTACGATCTTAAATGAACTTTTTTTGCTTAGAAAAGAGCCAAAGCAATCGATTGCAGCGCAAATTTGGCAAAATAGCCATCGCGCATTCGGTATATGTGAATGAAATCGAAGGTTTTTGTTTATCGTTTGCGTAAATTGCACTGAGCTTGTGATTTGGGTCACATTTGCGTGTGAATGGTACATGAATCTTCTACGAAAGTGTGAGGACGGCATTACTTTATTAGTGGTCGCATGAGTATAATTGCCTCCGCTTTATAGCCCCATTTTGTAACACGCCAATAAATAACTAATAAGGAAGTCATAAACTATGAGCCTGTTTATGAGCCTAGTCGGAATGGTTGCACTGATCGCAATCGCAGTACTACTATCTGACAACCGCAAAGCTATTAATCTAAGAACAGTGGGTGGCGCTTTCGCTATCCAATTCGCACTTGGTGCATTCGTACTTTACATCCCTTGGGGTCGTGATCTACTTGCAGGTTTCTCTGCTGGTGTAGCAAACGTGATCGACTACGGTAAAGACGGTACTGGTTTCCTATTCGGCAGCCTAGTTAACTTCTCAGTTGACGGTATCGGTTTCATCTTTGCTTTCCAAGTACTACCAACTCTGATTTTCTTCTCTGCACTTATCTCTGTACTTTACTACATTGGTGTTATGCAAATTGTAATCAAAGTTCTTGGTGGTGGTCTTCAGAAAGCTCTAGGTACTTCTCGCGCCGAGTCTATGTCTGCAGCAGCAAACATCTTCGTTGGTCAAACTGAAGCACCTCTAGTTGTTCGTCCATTTGTTCCTAAAATGACTAACTCTGAACTATTCGCAGTAATGTGTGGTGGTTTGGCTTCTGTAGCTGGTGGTGTACTAGCAGGTTACGCATCTATGGGTGTACCTCTAGAGTACCTAGTTGCAGCGTCATTCATGGCAGCACCTGGTGGTCTACTATTCGCTAAAATCATCAAGCCTGAAACAGATACGCCAGACGACAACATCGCTGACGAAATGGACGGTGGCGATGACAAACCAGCTAACGTTATCGACGCAGCAGCAGGTGGCGCATCAGTTGGTCTACAACTAGCACTTAACGTTGGTGCAATGCTACTAGCATTCATCGGTCTAATTGCTCTAATCAACGGTATCCTAGGTGGCATCGGTGGTTGGTTCGGTATGGAAAACCTAACTCTAGAACTTCTTCTAGGTTGGATCTTCGCACCGCTAGCATTCATCATTGGTGTTCCATGGGAAGAAGCAACTATCGCTGGTTCTTTCATTGGTCAGAAGACAGTTGTTAACGAATTCGTTGCATACCTAAACTTCGTACCATACGTTGGTGAAAACGCTCAAGTTGTTGCAGCAACTGGTCAAGTGATGTCTGAGAAGACTCAAGCTATCATCGCATTCGCACTATGTGGTTTCGCAAACCTTTCTTCAATTGCGATTCTTCTAGGTGGTCTAGGTGGTATTGCACCAAGCCGTCGCCACGACATCGCACGTATGGGTGTTAAAGCGGTAATTGCTGGTACTCTATCTAACCTGATGGCAGCAACAATTGCTGGCTTCTTCCTGTCTTTCTAATTAGTTAGAAATCGATATATAGACGCCATAATAATATCGCCCCGTAGCAAGAAATTGCTGCGGGGCTTTTTTGTTTTTAGGCCTGCCGTTTTTAGTATATGCACGCGCTTATGCTTAGATTCGATGTAGGGTCTAGAATGTTTTTTTGAGATACAAACCGTTTGCGTTCTAAGGAGCACTACAATTTATTGATGGATACCTATAATGTATAAGCTAAAGGGATAGGATGTCTCTGTTGGCAAGAAAGTAACCTCGAAATCAACTCGAACGTTATTCTTCTGGGATTAAGCCAAAATTAGCGATACGCTATAGATGTTAGACACAACATGACTGATTTGTTGTGCCATAGACCAAACTGGTACTGTGCGGTGACAAGGATTGCAATTGGTAGCGAAAGTTATCAAGTCTTCAGGGAACCAAGTCCGTTCATTTGTGGCTACTGAGCATTACTAAAATATCCATCTATACTGGATGGAGGGCGAAGTAGTTAACTATTTGAATATATTGATCGGAGATAGAAATGAGCGATTTAAAAGCAGCAGCTCTACGTGCACTTAAACTTATGGACCTAACTACGCTAAATGACGACGATACTACTGAAAAAGTAGTGGCGCTTTGTCATGACGCGAAGACTGCAGTAGGCAACACCGCTGCAATCTGTATTTACCCTCGCTTTATCCCAGCAGCTAAGAAAGCGTTGCGTGAGCAAGGTACTCCAGAAGTACGCATTGCGACTGTAACTAACTTCCCTCATGGTAATGACGACATCGAAATTGCTGTTGCAGAAACAAAAGCAGCGGTAGCGTACGGCGCAGACGAAGTTGACGTAGTATTCCCATACCGTGCTCTTATTGCTGGCAACGAAGAAGTTGGCTTTGAGCTAGTTAAACAGTGTAAAGCAGCTTGTGGTGACATCACGCTTAAAGTGATCATCGAAACAGGTGAACTGAAAGAAGAAGCACTAATCAAGAAAGCTTCTCAAATCTGTATCGAAGCAGGTGCAGACTTCATCAAAACTTCAACAGGTAAAGTGCCAGTAAACGCGACTCCAGAGTACGCGCGCATGATGCTTGAAGTTATTCGTGACATGGGTGTTGCTAAAACAGTTGGTTTCAAACCAGCTGGTGGCGTACGTACTGCTGAAGATGCAGCACTATACCTAGCAATGGCTGATGAGCTACTAGGCGCTGAGTGGGCAGACAACATGCACTACCGTTTTGGTGCTTCAAGCCTACTAACTAACCTTCTTAATACATTAGAAGTGACAGACCAGACTGCTGATCCAGCAGCATACTAATTTACTCGTCATATTTGACACCGCAGCGTTGTTGACTGCGTAAGTTCCTCCTAATCACATAGAGCCTCTATGCTCATAGGAATGAACTCACTGGTCGCCTAACTGCAACGCCAAATATTTAGAGTATTGAACATAATAAGTCTGTTTGATGGAGTGGCGTCAAGCCACTCCATATTACCTCTTTTCCCTACAAACCATACTCACTAGAGTTTGGGAGGCACTAATGTATCTACCTCAAGAAATTATTCGCAGAAAACGTGACGGTGAAGTCCTAACAGCTGAAGAAATTAACTTCTTCATTCAAGGTGTGGCTAAGAACACGGTTTCTGAAGGCCAAATTGCCGCATTCGCAATGGCTATCTTTTTTAATGAAATGACGATGCCAGAACGTATCGCACTAACGTGTGCAATGCGTGATTCAGGCATGGTGATTGACTGGAGCCACATGAACTTTGATGGCCCAATCGTTGATAAACACTCTACTGGTGGTGTTGGCGACGTTACTTCTCTGATGCTTGGCCCAATGGTGGCAGCATGTGGCGGTTTCGTTCCAATGATCTCTGGTCGTGGTTTAGGCCACACTGGCGGTACGCTAGACAAGCTGGAATCTATTCCGGGTTACAACATTACACCAACCAACGATGTGTTCGGTGAAGTAACGAAAGATGCTGGCGTGGCTATCATCGGTCAAACAGGCGATCTAGCTCCTGCTGACAAGCGTGTTTACGCAACTCGTGATATCACAGCAACAGTCGATAACATCTCGCTGATCACGGCTTCAATCCTATCTAAGAAACTGGCTGCGGGCCTTGATTCTCTAGTGATGGATGTAAAAGTAGGTTCAGGCGCATTCATGCCGACTTACGAAGCATCTGAAGAGCTAGCGAAATCTATCGTTGCAGTAGCAAACGGTGCGGGTACTAAAACAACAGCAATCCTAACGGACATGAACCAAGTGCTGGCTTCTTCAGCGGGTAACGCAGTAGAAGTTCGTGAAGCGGTTCAGTTCCTAACGGGTGAATACCGTAACCCTCGCTTGTTAGAGATCACTCTAGCATCGTGTGCTGAAATGCTGGTGCTCGGTAACCTAGCTAAAGACTCAGACGAAGCGCGCGAAAAACTGATGGCAGTACTGGATAACGGTAAGGCAGCAGAGTGCTTCGGTAAAATGGTAGCGGGCCTTGGTGGTCCAGTTGATTTCGTAATGAACTACGATAACTACCTAGAAAAAGCAGACATTATTAAGCCAGTGTACGCGTTAGAAAGCGGTGTGGTATCAGCAATGGATACTCGTGCAATTGGTATGGCTGTGGTTGGTATGGGCGGCGGTCGTCGTGTAGCAACTGACAGCATTGATTACGCAGTCGGTTTTGATCACTTCATTCGCCTAGGTGAAGTAGCAAGTGAAGATAAGCCATTAGCAATGATTCATGCTCGTAACGAACAACAGTGGCAAGAAGCTGCAACAGCATTACAAAATGCAATCACTGTGGGCGGAGAATATACAGCAACGCCAGACGTTTACCGTCAGATTCGTTCTGAAGACGTGTAAATAACCGTTATCGGTATGCCTCGCGTATACCGATAAACAGAGTTCTGGTGCAAAGAGCAATAAGTTGGTGAAGAAAATGAAAAGAGCATTTATTTTAGTTTTAGATTCATTCGGTATCGGTGAAACAGCGGATGCAGACAAATTTGGTGATGTAGGTTCTGACACTATGGGCCACATCGCAGATCATTGTGACCAAGGTCTTGCAGACAATGCAGATCGTAAAGGTTCACTGACATTGCCAAACCTGTCTAAGCTAGGTCTAGCGATGGCTCACAAAGAGTCTACAGGTCGCTTTGCTCCTGGTATGGATGCAGACGCTGAGATCATTGGCGCTTACGGTCACGCTGCTGAGCTGTCTTCTGGTAAAGACACGCCATCAGGTCACTGGGAAATTGCGGGTGTTCCTGTACTGTTTGACTGGGGCTACTTCACCGACAAAGAGAACAGCTTTCCAAAAGAACTGACTGACCGCATCCTTGAGCGTGCAGGCCTGTCTGGTTTCTTAGGTAACTGCCACTCATCTGGCACGGAAATCCTAGATAACCTAGGTGAAGAGCATATGAAGACTGGCTTGCCTATCTTCTATACTTCTGCAGATTCTGTTTTCCAGATCGCTTGTCACGAAGAGACATTCGGCCTGCAAAACCTATTAGACCTTTGTCAGATTGCTCGTGAAGAGCTAGAAGACTACAACATTGGTCGTGTTATCGCTCGTCCGTTCATTGGCCCAGGTAAAGGTCAATTCGAACGTACTGGTAACCGTCGTGATCTTTCTGTTGAGCCACCTGCAGCCACCATTCTTCAGAAGTTGGTTGATGAGAAGGGCGGTAACGTTCACTCAATCGGCAAGATCTCTGATATCTACGCGGGTTGTGGCATCACTCAGAAAACCAAAGCAACAGGTATTCCTGCGCTATTTGAAGCAACCAAAGAAGCGATCAATGAAGCAGGCGACAACACTATCGTGTTCACTAACTTCGTTGATTTCGACTCAGCTTACGGCCACCGCCGTGATGTTGCTGGTTATGCAGCGGCACTTGAGTACTTCGATGGTCGCATCAATGAAATCATCGATATGATGAAAGAAGATGATGTGCTTATCCTAACGGCTGACCACGGTTGTGATCCAACATGGCCAGGTACAGACCATACTCGTGAGCACATCCCTGTGATTGTTTACGGTCAGAAGGTTCCAGCCGGTTCTTTAGGCCGTCGCGATACGTTCGCTGATATCGGTCAAAGCTTAGCGTCATACTTTGGTACATCGCCAATGGGACACGGTACAAGCTTTCTATAATAGTTAACGAAGAGAGAGGGAAACCTCTCTCTTCTTTTTTTGTTTTGAGATTAAGGATATTTTCAATGGCTACTCCACATATTAATGCTGAAATGGGTGATTTCGCTGACGTAGTTTTAATGCCAGGTGACCCGCTACGTGCTAAATACATCGCTGAAACCTTCTTAGAAGAAGTGGTTCAAGTGTGCGACGTTCGCAACATGTTTGGTTACACCGGTACTTACAAAGGTCGTAAGGTTTCGGTAATGGGACACGGTATGGGCATTCCATCTTGTTCTATTTACGCGACTGAGCTGATCAAAGACTTTGGTGTGAAGAAGATCATTCGTGTGGGCAGTTGTGGTGCAGTGAGCGAAGATATCAAAGTGCGTGATGTGGTGATCGGTATGGGCGCATGTACTGACTCTAAAGTGAACCGTATTCGCTTTAAAGATCATGACTTTGCGGCTATTGCGGATTACAAAATGGTGCGCGCGGCAGAAGATGCAGCCAAAGCTCTCGGTGTCGGCGTAAAAGTCGGTAACCTGTTCTCGGCTGAGCTGTTCTACACGCCAGATCCAGAGATGTTCGAAGTAATGGACAAATACGGCATTGTTGGCGTAGAGATGGAAGCGGCTGGCATCTATGGTGTATGTGCTGAATACGGCGCAAAAGCTCTAACGATCTGTACTGTTTCTGACCACATCAAGACTGGTGAGCAAACGACATCAGATGAACGTCAAACGACTTTCAACGACATGATGGTTATCGCACTAGACTCAGTGTTGCTTGGTGACCAAGAATAATCTTGATTTGTCTTAGCTTGATAAGTTAACAGATAACAAAAAGCCCCGTTGCTGCCTGAGCGTCGGGGCTTTTTATTGGATTGCTGTACTTATTCTGAGTCTAGTATTTATTGTCAGCCTAGTGTGTTTATGAGCTTACATTTTTCAATAGTAAGTTCTCACCAGACTTAGTTGGTCTTCTGCGAATCAGCATGATGAACAACACGCCACTCACAAACCCCATCAACACCATACCGATCATGTAGCGATCACTTTTACGGTAGTGGTGATCAGAAATCGCCGTCATCTTCCCGGTTTCAAAAGTCACTCGAATAAAGCCGATGATCGTCTTCTCTGGTGAATAAATAGGTTCAACTAATTGTTGTCTGCCGATACTTGCTGTTGAAAGTGGCGTATCTAAGCCAAGAACCTCACGTACCGAGAGGGCTTTTTCGCTCGAAGCCAGTCGAATACCCTCTGCATCATAGATGGTGGTATCGAACACCAGTCGGTCTTGAGATAGCTGGTTAGTCAGATCAAGCAATCGCTCTTGGTCTTGTTGCGTGATCATCTTGCTGGCTGAAAGTGATGCCTGAGAGATAAGCAGCTTGGTAAGAGTTTCCAACTGTTTTGCTTGGATCTTCTCGTTACCTTTACTGATCACGACCGTATTTTTAATCGTTACAACGAACATGGTAGCCAACAAAATGAGGGCTAGCATTCGTAAAGCGTTACGTATTGAGAACAATGATTCATTCATGTTTCACGAAGCCTGAAATAAACAAATGTTATGATTAAGACATATTGAGACTTGCGTTTTCAAATTGCAATAGGTTAACGTTTAGCATAGTTAATTAGGAATCATACACATGGACGCTCAGAAATATCTGCCGATAAAAAGGCATACGACATTATTAACTCGACTCCCCGAGACTCGTTTCGCTTCTCAACTCGCTAAATCCAAGGCCAATTGGATTGTGTTTGGTGAGTACCTATCTCCACAATCTTTCGATGACATCGACTTTTTCACTGGCACTTACAACACCATCCTCGATACGTGGAAGGTTGGGCATTATGAAGTGGCTTTGATGTCAGGCAATCTAACGCCAGCACACGAAGAAATCCTCCAAGCGCTAAAGCTTGATTATGCTTGCCTTAGCGAGGTCCCAGACTTATCTAAGCCAGGTTTGATCGTGATGGATATGGATTCCACAGCGATTCAAATTGAATGCATTGATGAGATTGCCAAGCTAGCTGGAGTGGGAGAGTTAGTCTCTGAAATCACAGAACGAGCGATGCAAGGCGAGCTCGACTTTGAACAGAGCCTGCGCCAACGAGTAGGAGCACTGAAAGGTGCGGATGAGTCGATATTAGAGCAAGTGCGTCAGTCATTGCCATTCATGCCAGACTTGGTCGGGCTGGTGAATACTCTAAGTAAGCTTGGCTGGAAAACAGCGATTGCATCAGGCGGTTTTACTTACTTCTCTGACTACCTGAAAGATACCCTTGATCTAGACCATGCTCAATCAAACACGCTTGAGATCGTTAACGGTAAGTTGACGGGTGAAGTCTTAGGCGATGTTGTTTCGGCGCAGACCAAAGCGGATATCTTGGTAGAGTTGGCTGAAGAGTACGAATTGGAACTACATAATACCGTTGCCGTTGGTGATGGTGCCAATGACTTGGTGATGATGGGCTCTGCAGGTTTAGGCATTGCCTACCACGCAAAACCAAAAGTAGAGCAGCAAGCTCAAACTGCTGTTCGTTACGCAGGTTTAGGTGGTGTGCTGTGTATCTTGTCGGGTGTATTGGCTAAGCAACAGAAGATCAGCTGGCAAGCGAAACCTTAGGGGCTCTACCTAAGTGCTATTGGCTATGTATCTTATTTAGCAATAGTGGCTCAGACACAAAAAAAGCAGGCTATCAGCCTGCTTTTTCAATTTTCATGCTTAAGTTAATACGCCACTCGAGGCTAGCGTGTTAGCTCCAATCGAATCAGCACTTCATCGGTAATGTCCTCTATCTCGCCATAACCGATAAACGCCGTCACCTCATTCTCTAGCTTCTTAGCTTGATGCATACTGATGCGTGAAAGCTCTTCTAAATCCGACTGGAATAAACTCGTTAGCGGATTAAAGATAGGTGCCGTGGTGACTCGCAATACATACACATCACCTAAGTGCTGCGCTTTCTTGATGAATAAGATGCGTTCCTTTGCTGAGGCGAAGTCTTTGACCAACTTGGTGTGTACCGAATGGATTTTGTCGCCAAACTTCACTGCAGCAATGTACACGTCATGATGCTTAGGCTCCGCACCTTCAATTCTTTTTAGTGGCTCAGCCAACAGTGAGTTGGTGTGACCCTTGAAGATTGGCTCGAGTGAGAACTTTTGGTTGTGACCAAGTTTAGCAAGTAACGTTAGATGCTTATTCAGTGGGAAATTCACACCAATGATCTTACAGCGCAGCGTTGAACTTGGCTTATCAATGAATATTGGGTTACTGACCATCTTGCTCAACAAAATGTTGTGCAGTGATTCGAGTAGCGAATGTGTTGGCAGTATCTCTTGCTTCTTAATCAGCTTACTTTGGTTTTGATCGATAAGCCCATTAAGGAAAGCGATGGTACGCATTGTCTTGGCGTTCTCGGCAATAACCAACTGCACGTTGCGACCATTCGGACTCACTCGAATTACGTGGTAAGGCACTGTGCTCAGTGGCAGGTTCTTGTCATAGAGCTGCAGTTCATTGAAGTTCACTAATACCGGATCATTAATCTTGAGTACCATTGGGTGTTCAAGGCTAATGCTCAGTCCACGCTTCGAAATATCTAAGGTGTGTCCGTTCGCCGCTGCGCCATCTTGTGATGTAAGTTGCAACGGTGACTTAAATTGGTATCTCGGCTCTTTACGACGAGTCTGAGAGTCAAAGTAGATGCTTTGAATATTGCCGACGACAGTACGCGGGTGACGGAAGCGGTTCAATTCACTGCTTGGAATGCGTGGCTTTTCACTCAGAAGATAGTCCGCCGCACTTTCGTGATCGCCAATCTCTTGCAAGATTCCGCAATGCGTCAGTTGAGCTGAGCTTTGAGCCAGCGTATCCGAGTGTTTAGCTAATGCTTGTCGCTCAGTGTCTGAAAGTTCGAAAACCGAGAACTTGAACGCCTTCCAACTTTTACGTTTGCCACCGATGTGCCAGAACAGCTGTCTTTGTTCACGAGAGGCTTCAGGCAGCATCATTGAATAGAACAAGGTCTTGTTTTGGTGTTCATGGGTAAAAGAGTAGATAACGTTACTGGTTCCCTTCACTCCTGGTTTCGCCAACAGGTTCATACGTTGCTCGTTGAACAGGGTACCCAGCGCTTGTTGATTTCGTTCGTCGTGCCAATATTGCCATAATGGATGGTTGTTATCCGTCAGTAGGGCAAGCTTTAGTTCGCTGCCGCTGAAAAACAGGGGTAGGTTACAAGTATGCTTTAGATAGGTATGTTCGATTCCTCGAGTACGAGTTCGAATAATCCTATCTTGATTCTCATGGCTGGTTTTCTTACTGGTGCTATTTAAAGACTCATCGAGTAAGCGAGCCACAATATTGTTGTCGCTTACCTTGATGGTTCTTAGAAATTTGACCGCGTTGTTCTCATAAGATTCGTCGATACCCAAAACACGAAATTCAACCGCTTGGTTAACATCGTTTTCTTGGGACTTTTCGATAAGCTCTGAGAACTTAACGCTGATGATCTCGCCGAGGTTGTATCGAAAGGCGCTCGGTACTTTGAACTTTGCACCCGACGGGGAGATATCAACCGTTACACCATGTAGGCTTTGCCCTTTCGATGTGGTGATCTCGACCTGCGAGCTAATCTTGAGTCTGTTCTCTTGGCGTTTTAAGTCGTAACCTAGGTTAATAGCTTCCGCTTCGTACGGGCTATTGGCGCTAGTAATGTCGTGGTTACCTTGAGAAGATGTTTTAACAACGCTCAGAGGCTGAGTTCGCGGAGTCATTACTAACTCCCATGCGCCTTCTGTGTAACCTTTAAACTTTTTCGTACCACGTTGATATGCGTTTAAAGCGATATCATCGAGCCAGTGCTTACGGCCGTCTAACGTGAACTGACGACATTCATTATCAATGCGCCCACGTAAATCAATGCTCTTTGTACACGGAGCCATGATACGATTCAGTTCCATTTTAACCAGCAGTTTTAGAGACGGAGATTCGCCTTCTGTCATTTGAGAAAGAAGGAATTCGAAATCTTCGGCGTGGTAGGCCGGGATAAGACGTTCTGCTACAGATAGAATTTCAGATTGCTGCATACTTTTCTTGTTAGAATGGACGGTGCATTTATGTTATCGACTAGTTTAAATCGATCTTTAAGTATAAGTGGTATGACTGCAACGTTTATTTTCACCCGTACGGTCAAATAAGTCACAAATTGACAACATCATTGTGTAACTGAGTAAATTATTGAGGTTTTATGGCTAAGGCAAAACGAGCTTATGTGTGTAATGACTGTGGTGCTGACTTTCCACGTTGGCAGGGGCAGTGCAACGCATGTGGTGCTTGGAACACGATTACAGAAGTTAGGTTAGCCGCTTCACCTCAAGTAGCGCGCAATGAAAGATTATCTGGTTATGCAGGTGCAGTAACAGAATCGAGCGTTCAGACATTATCTGAAATTAATCTACAAGAAGTACCACGCTTTAGTAGTGGCTTCAAAGAACTCGATCGCGTACTCGGTGGTGGTGTTGTCCCTGGGGCTGCGATCCTGATTGGTGGTAACCCGGGTGCCGGTAAATCAACGCTGCTATTACAAACCATGTGTCAGCTTTCTTCTCAATTACCGACTCTCTATGTAACCGGGGAAGAATCTCTGCAACAAGTCGCGATGCGTGCGTCTCGACTTGGATTGCCAAAAGAGCACCTAAAGATGCTCTCAGAAACGAACGTGGATAAGATTTGTCAGGTTGCAGAAAAAGAACAACCTAAGATCATGGTTATCGACTCGATCCAAGTTATGCACGTTGCGGATGTTCAATCTTCTCCGGGCAGTGTTGCACAGGTTCGTGAATCGGCAACCGCATTAACGCGCTACGCAAAACAGAATAACGTTGCTGTGTTCTTAGTTGGACACGTAACTAAAGACGGCACCTTAGCAGGGCCAAAAGTACTTGAGCACATTATTGACTGTTCTGTTTTATTAGATGGCGGAACCGATAGCCGTTTTAGAACGCTACGCAGCCACAAAAACCGTTTTGGTGCAGTGAATGAACTGGGTGTGTTTGCGATGACAGGCCAAGGGCTAAAAGAAGTCAGCAACCCATCCGCTATCTTCTTGTCTCGTGGTGAAGAAGAAACCTCGGGCAGTTCTGTCATGGTGGTGTGGGAAGGGACGCGTCCACTTCTTGTCGAAATCCAAGCGCTGGTGGATTATTCACAGCTGGCTAACCCACGTCGCGTCGCTGTCGGCCTAGAGCAAAACAGGCTTTCTTTGTTATTAGCGGTGCTGCATAAACACGGCGGCTTACAAATGGCTGACCAAGATGTGTTTGTGAATGTCGTCGGTGGTGTTAAAGTAACCGAAACCAGTGCTGATCTTGCGTTGGTGATGGCTCTACTTTCTAGTTTCAGAGACCGCGCATTACCAAAAGATGTGGTGGTATTTGGAGAAGTAGGCCTAGCGGGTGAGATTCGACCTGTACCGAGCGGACAAGAGCGTTTAAATGAAGCATTTAAACACGGCTTTAAGAAAGCGATTGTACCGGCGGCTAACATGCCTAAAGGTGGCATTCCAGGAATGCAGATCCACGGTGTGAAAAAATTATCGGAAGCAATTAATGCTTTTGATGAGTTGTAATTGAACTCACTTCAGCTACTCTATACAGCAGCAATTCAGCCTAACCTTAACGCCGATTAGGCTTTAGGTTAGCACTATAATTAACAATCATTTAGATTGTTACTACTGAGTGCCTTTTTCTATATGTTAGAAAAAGGCAAAGTTTTTTAGTCCCAAATGCATGCAAAGCTATCAGTCTTCACAGATTGTGATATACTCTGCGCGCATTTTATATCCTATTAACAGAGTAAGACAATGGCAGATTTATCGAAATACAGAAACATTGGTATTTTCGCGCACGTTGATGCGGGTAAAACAACTACCACTGAGCGTATCCTTAAGCTAACTGGTCAAATCCACAAGACTGGTGAAGTACATGATGGCGAATCAACGACTGACTTCATGGAACAGGAAGCTGAGCGCGGTATTACTATCCAATCAGCAGCTGTAAGCTGTTTTTGGAACGATCACCGTCTAAACGTTATCGATACTCCTGGACACGTTGACTTCACAGTTGAAGTATACCGTTCTCTTAAAGTTCTTGATGGCGGTATCGGTGTATTCTGTGGTTCTGGTGGTGTTGAACCTCAATCAGAAACTAACTGGCGCTACGCTAACGAATCAGAAGTATCTCGTCTGATCTTCGTTAACAAACTAGACCGTATGGGTGCAGACTTCTACAACGTTGTTGACCAAGTTAAAAACGTTCTAGGTGCAACTCCTCTAGTAATGGTTCTACCAATCGGCCGTGAAGACGAGTTCGTTGGTGTTGTAGACCTACTAAGCCGTAAAGCATACGTTTGGGATGACACTGGTCTTCCTGAAAACTACGAAATCAAAGATGTTCCAGCGGACATGGTTGATGACGTTGAGCAATACCGTGAAGAGCTAATCGAAACTGCTGTAGAGCAAGACGATGACCTAATGGAAGCTTACATGGAAGGTGAAGAGCCTTCTATTGAAGACGTTAAGCGTTGTATCCGTAAAGGTACTCGTGATATCGCATTCTTCCCAACGTTCTGTGGTTCTGCGTTCAAGAACAAAGGTATGCAACTTATCCTTGATGCTGTAGTAGATTACCTACCAGCACCAACTGAAGTTGACCCTCAGCCTCTAATGGATGAGAACGGTGAAGAAACTGGCGAACACGCTATCGTTTCTACAGATGAGACTTTCAAAGCGCTTGCATTCAAAATCATGGATGACCGCTTCGGTGCTCTAACTTTCGTTCGTATTTACTCTGGTAAACTGAACAAAGGTGACACGATTCTTAACTCATTCACTGGCAAGACTGAACGTGTTGGCCGTATGGTTGAGATGCAAGCTGATGACCGTAACGAACTAACTAGCGCACAAGCTGGTGACATCATTGCGATCGTTGGTATGAAGAACGTGCAAACTGGTCACACTCTATGTGATCCTAAGCACCAAGTAACGCTTGAGCCAATGGTATTCCCAACTCCAGTAATCTCAATCGCTGTATCTCCAAAAGATAAAGGCGGTTCTGAGAAAATGGGTATCGCTATCGGTAAAATGGTTGCAGAAGATCCATCTTTCCAAGTTGAGACTGACGAAGAGACTGGCGAAACTATCCTGAAAGGTATGGGTGAACTTCACCTAGACATCAAGGTAGATATCCTTAAGCGTACATACGGCGTTGACCTAACTGTAGGTGCTCCTCAAGTTGCTTACCGTGAAACTATCACTCAAGCAATTGAAGATAGCTACACGCACAAGAAGCAATCTGGTGGTTCTGGTCAATTCGGTAAGATCGATTACCGTATCAAACCAGGCGAAGCAGGTTCTGGCTTCAAGTTCAACTCTGTAGTTGTGGGCGGTAACGTTCCTAAAGAATTCTGGCCTGCAGTTGAGAAAGGCTTCGCATCTATGATGGAAAACGGCGTACTAGCTGGCTTCCCAACTCTAGACGTTGAAGTTGAACTTTTCGATGGTGGTTTCCACGCAGTCGATTCATCTGCTATCGCATTTGAAATCGCAGCGAAAGGCGCATTCCGTCAATCTATGCCTAAAGCTGGCGCGCAACTTCTTGAGCCAATCATGAACGTTGACGTGTTCACTCCAGACGATCACGTTGGTGATGTTATCGGTGACCTTAACCGTCGTCGTGGCATGATCAAAGATCAACAAGCTGGCGTTACTGGTGTTCGTATTAAAGCTGACGTACCTCTTTCTGAGATGTTCGGCTACATCGGTCACCTACGTACTATCACTTCTGGTCGTGGCCAATTCTCTATGGAATTCGCACAATACGCACCATGTCCAACTAACGTTGCTGACGAAGTGATTGCAAAAGTTAAAGCAGAAAAAGAAGCTGGTAAGTAATTAGCCCTTTTCTCAATTAGCTAAAAAAGCCCCGCAAGTGAAAGCTTGCGGGGCTTTTTATTTTCAACAAAACTAATTCTGCTCTCTTATCTTAAGTGCTTATATCCAAAAACTTAAAGTTACAGTGATGCATTAATTTCTTTTCATAGGATAGTGGTAGAGCCATATACGGTGTTCGTTAATATTTTTAGCTGTCCACTGACTAAACCGTAGGTTTCTTCATCACGTGTATCTATGGCATAGCTTTAACTTCAACCGTTATCGTATCTTGATATTTACCAGCTCTCGCAAAGTCTATGTTACCTAGCATTACTTCAAGGGGGAGCCCCCAACGCTTGGTTTCATCATTGTTTGAGAAGGTATAAACTGACTTCCGGTTTACCAAAGCATTATTAAATCGCAACGTATATGGGATCGAGATATTGGGTTCCGACTTCTGCTTTAACTCTCCATATTTTTGCTTTACAACTAACCTTACATTCGAGTTTGAAAGAAGATCAAAATCAGAACGGTAGGTGCGGTTAGATTCAAGATCACCAAGTTGGAAGCGATAACCTGAGCTCCCTGAACGTTGAACGTGTGGCGCATTTGGCACTGAGTTGAAAGCTACAAACGCTGGGACTTTGAGTTTAACTTTGGCATTTTTGGTCTCTTGCTTTCTATCTAAGGAAATAGAGGCTTCAAGAAGTCCGTTATAGTTACCAGATGCTGCTACTTTAGCTTCTGGTACCTTTATCCAAAACTTCGTCCTTTGGCTATTATCCAGAGGTAGTTGAAAACCTTTGCTAGGAAAGTGACTCAATTGACGGAAGTTCTTGTCCAGAATAGTAAGGGGCAAATTCGTTCCAATTGAACTTAAGTAGCTAGATTGTTTATTGTTGACCGATACTATGGCCATTGGGAATCGACAGTTCTGAATATCACGTGACAACTCTAAATAAACAGGAATATAAGCGCCTAAATCTCGCTTAAATTCAACATTGCTTCTGTCGATGTTTAGCATCCACTTGCCATTGCATTCGGCGGCCCAAATTGGTTGAGATAACATGGCTAAACCGAACACTGAGATCTTTAGAAAGTGTTTCATGGTTTATCCCTCTTTAATAAGTAAAGTTGGTAGATAAATCAGGTTGTCATTGATTTCTGGGACGTTCAATTTTGTTGGGCTAAAGCCATCTATGACGATGGTGTAGTTGCCCGGTGCAACGCCTTCCACAACGAACCTGCCTGATCGATTAGTGAAAAATTCATACGTTTTCTGTTGTCCAACCAACTGACCTTGGAAGAGCTTTAATGGTTTTTCTTGTCCGATCTCAATTTTACCAATGATGGTTTTCGATGCTGCCGATCCGATTTTTATTAGATGGCCTGTTTGTGATCCTGGCGTAATGCTGTACTCGTGGTCGCCAAAGTCATAACCTATCGGTGCGTCTGGCACATCAATGTAGATACTGGACAATTGGTGCCCTCCAGACAACTGAACGGCATTACTAATAGTATAGGTAGATATTGCTTCTGCAGGATCATCTGCAACCGCATTAATTTCTACATCAGCATCTAACGAGTTATGAACGGCAATAATTGCCACTGGACCATTGATGGGACGTGACCAAGCTAAGTTACCGTCAGCCAGGGTAAGCGCTGTACTTGCTCGTAAAGAAGCGGTTTGGTAGTTTGCTGAGTTATCAAATGCTAGGTGAGAAACCTTAGCATCTGTGATAAAACGGTTTGCCACATAATTACCCTCGAAAGAGTAAGTTTGAGAGTCGCTCTCGCCTTCAGCAGTCATCGCATAGCCATAACTGCCCGTATAGTCCTCTGATGGGCGTTGAAATTGAGCTCGATAGGTATCTGGTTCGTTGGAGTAGGATATATTTGCATTGTATTCTCCATTGTCAGAGTTCCAGTCCCAATCTGCTGAAAAAGTAAAACGGGTTTCGTCAATGTTTTCATTTGGGTTATCTTCTTTCTCTATACCAGCAGAGAGTGATATATTATAAAATTGCCAAGCAACTTCAGTAGAAGCCTGCCATTGCACTTCAGCCTCTTCAAAATCACGATAGTCACCGCTCAGGATTAAACTAAGGTTATCCGTAATACTGAAAACGTAGTTTGAAAAGACACGAAGTCCAGTACTCGCATCTGCAATCTGCCAGGGTAGTGCAAAATAATTATCCTGGTATTCACTACCAAGGCGAAAGTTTGGGGAGCCATAACTGTCTGTTCCCCATAGTTGATGGGAATAATCTAAGCTGTAGATGCTACCTGTATCGTTATTGGGCTTGTTGTTTTGTGCTGAAGCTCTAACGCCTAAATTCCCCCAATCAGAACCTATTGTTGCAATCACGCCTAGTTGCTGTCCTTCAGGGTGATACAAAGCGTTTGCACCGGCTGTTAAGGTATCGCTAATACCATAGTCATAATAACCAGAAGTTACCCATTGCTCGTCGTCATACTTAAAGTTGTTATCTTCAATCGTCGACGTTAAACCAGAGTAGAATCCAAAATCTGAAATACCTTCGCGTAACAAACGCGAGTTAAAGAACTGGCTATAAACGATGGTATCGGTTCGACCTGATTGATAACTAATATCCAACCGAACATCATTGGTACCAGAAACGAGAGGCAAGTCGTCTAGTGTATATCGACCTGGAGGTAAGCGAATTTCAGTGAGAAAAACGTCGTTAATATAGACTTCTATATCAGCACTCTCATTCAGTACCAGTGGTTGAGTTCCGCCATTTTGGATATTCCGGGTAGGTTGTAAGTCTTGGTACAAACGTTCAAAAGCAAGTCCACCGAGAGGTGTACTAGGAAGGTGTCCGGCACTTGCTTGGGTTACATCGCCAAAGGTAAGTCGAAAAGGGGTTGTCGGTTCATCGAAGAAAAGACGAGCTTCGCCACGATAGACGTCAGAGTTGATATCGTTACCACCAGTAACAAAACCGGAAATGTCAATATTAGCGCCTCGAACGCCGCCAATATTGGTTTTTAATAACCATTCACCAAGCCACGTTTGGGTGTCCTCTGTATTAGAGTCGTTAAACAAGGAGTAGTCAGTACTGGCATTTAATGTATTTTGCATTGTCCAAAAAGCGCTTTCTGAGTATTGGGCGGGTTCATATTTGCTACCAAACGAAAGCAAAAACTCAGCAGCAGCGGTTTCATCAATAACTAGGTTAATATTTTGATCGGAGGAATTGAAGGTTGCACTGATACCCATATGGTTCAGTTGTTCTATCGTAATGTACTCTTCGGAGAAATTTCGTAGCGCCACCAATGTCTCAGGGTTGATCAGCTTTTCAGTTGCCTGCACAAGCTGTTCTACGTTAATGGATCCAACAGTCATACCATCAGAATACGCATTTACTTCGCCGATAGTGTTTTCCCCCCAAGTTACTGGGAATGGGAACAACCAACTTTGCGCGAGCGCGGTTTGTATAACAGTAATGAGAGTGAGACATAAAATGAGATTTTTCATGAAAACCTCACTAGTCTATTGTTTTAACAGAAACTTTCTCTGGCTGCCCTAATTCACTTGGTAAGGTGTACTTGACGGTTGTTCCTGGCATTAAGTAAGCGCTTGTCTTTTTACTTAATACTTCCCAATCGACCGTTTTGTTTGCTTTGTCACCAGAGAAGCTGAACTCCATACCATTCATGTTCAGTACTCGTTTGCCATCGTTACGGATAGCAACCTGGCGATTTTGGAGTGTAGTAGTTGGAATTGATTTACTGGATGTGGGAGAGACAAAAACCAAAGTCGCAAACTCTAATAACATGGAAATAGAACTGTCGTCATCTTCCTCAATTTGATTTTCTAGTTCAATTTGCGAAAAGACGATACGGTAGGTGACGGTTTGTTTTATAGGTCCTGTTGGCATGTAACGTACGCGGAAAGTCTGAGATTTTTGCCCGTCAATTTTAGCTTGAGGTGGAAGGACGAGAAACTCATCTTCCGATGGTGTTAAAATTTCTTCGCCAGTAGAAAAATCAGTTTGATAGACATTTACTTCTAAGAGGATTGGTTCTTCTTCCACATTAGTCACTTTATACAAGCCTTGTGCATTTCGACCAACATCATCAAGTTCTAGATAGATTGGGCTGACTTCGTACGCGAAAAGGGCTGAGCTGAACAATAAAGAAAATAGAAGAGTTATAATCCTAGTCATTGATATTTCTCCATAAAATAAACTTGGCTCGAGAACCGAGCCAAGTTTCTTGCCTAAAAGACATTATCCATAAAGCGTCATTCGGTTATTAGCTTGCTGGACCTGCTGCAGCAAGACTCACTTTGATTTTACCTTTATATTTACCTGCTCGTGCAAAGCCTGAATCTTCAGGTTGTACATAAATTGGATGCTTGTTGATTTTGTTCACCAAGTGTTCGCCCAATGATGGAATTGGCGACGCCGTTACCTCCATGCCATGGTCGTTTTCGGTGTTCGCCACCGTATCTGAACCAATTTTCACTGCGTAGTTAATTTTTTCACTCATATTGTGCTTGGTTACGCCGTTTAGCTGGTAAGCTGTTACTGAAAACTCCAAATCAGTTCCGTAGTTACACCATGCACGCAAGTTACCTACCAAAACTTCCTTATTGTTGAAGCCATTGGACCATGAATCCTCGTGCACTTTGTTCGCTTTGCGTAGAACGTTATTCTTCACATCTTTCTTACCTATTCGCAGTAGACAGCGTTTTGGAACTCGGCCTTCAATTCGAATCGTTTTTTGGTCCGTGTTACTCAGTGTCGTAAAGTCCACAGCATTATTAAATTGAACCGCAGAAGCGCCAAAAGAAAGTGAAGCGGCTGCTACAGCAGTAGCAAGAAGTAACTTTTTCATAACTCAATCCCTCGTTAGTTAAGATGCATATCTGTGCATCGCCTCTAAAGACTACGAGGGAACGGTTAGTCAAACCTCATCACATGGAGTGAAAAATATCGTTTGCATAGGGTGAGTTTAGAATGAGTTTTGTCATAATTCATTTTTCTTTTGATTTAACCTTGTTGCTACCTAGTTAGCGCTTTTTACTTGAGCAAGAAGTTCATATCTCGATCGTAAGTTTAATTTACGAAGTAAGTTTGATGAGTGAGTTTTCACTGTATTGATACTGACGTGCTGCTGAGATGCAATCTGAGAGTTTGAAAGCCCCTTTAGCATCAATGTGCAGGTATCCCTTTCCTTTTTAGTTAACTCTTTGTAATTGATTATATTTTCGCAAGCTGATTCATAATTAGGCTCATTGCTTTGATAGGAAGAAACCAGCTTATTTAACACTGACCTTGGGAACCATATATCTTCTTGATAAACAGATAAAATTGCTTTCGATATAAACTCAAAGTGCTGACCGACTTGCCCTGAAAAGCCTTGCTCTAGCCATACTGTAGAGGTATTGTCATTCACATTGACTGCTAACCAAAATTCGTTTCGTTCATGTAGGATAAATCCGTATCTTTTGGGGCATGGCATTGTTTGAATATCAAATAAAACAACCGTTTCAGGTTCGAGTTTCGGTACTTGCACAAAGCATTGGGAATGAGTGATTTGCGCGCTAGGAATAGATACCGAAAGTAGGTCTTTTATCACCCTATAGTATGAATTATTGCGGGTAAGGACATGAATGTCTAACGCGAGTTCAGAATCAACTTCCATGATTGACCTCTCTATTTACTCATACACAAAATCTTTATTAATCGCTAGGTTAATGGGGAGTTATCCCACTGTCTCTGGTTCAATAATATTAGTATTGATTGAGCATTATTCAATGGAATGGATGTGCTATTTGTTTTAATTATTGATTTTCAAAGGAAAATAATAAAATTGAATGGAATGCGCACCAATGGGTTCATACTTTAGTACCGTAAATGGTGCGTTTGTTAAAGGTAGGGACTAGCTAGTTTTTAGTTGGATGTAGATTTGCTCTACCTTGGTACGTGCCCAATCTGTTTTACGCAAAAACTTTAAGCTCGATTTAATGCTTGGGTCTTTTTTAAAGCAGTTGATATTAACCATGTAACTCAACTCTTCCCAACCGTAATGTTCAACCAATTCAGTTAGCAGCTTTTGAAGCGTGATACCGTGAAGTGGGTTATTTGCTTGTGTCATGAGATTTACCCGTCATTTATTTGCTCTCAGTATATCAGCTTAGCCATCAGAGTTTCCCGACCATTTCAATGAGAAGTCGGTATCGACGATATTGAGCATTTCCCTTCCTTTGTTACCAAACTCACTGACCTGCGTTTCTATCCATTTGGAGAAGCGTTGAATCTTATCGCGATGAAAGTATCCCGGTGGCGCACATAAGAAATAGTTGTATTTTGGTCTTAGCGCTGTATGACCAATTCTAACTAGCTTCCCTTCTTGCAGGTATCGATACACCAAGCTGTGTTTGACTAAAGCGACTCCTTGAACAGAGAGTGCCCCTTCTAGTACAAAGTGAGAGCCATCAAACTGCAACGTGGTGTGACCGCCTTCAACGCCTACTTCATTAAGCCATATTGACCAATCCATGTCTGGCCATCGGTCTTCAATAAGTTCCGCTTTATGCAGATCGTCGATGTCATAGATACCATGTTTCTCTTGATAAATAGGGTGGCAAACCGGGTAAATGACCTCGTCCATCAACCAACGTGATTCGATGTTTGGGTAGTTACCATGACCATATCGAACACAGACATCGACAGCTGAGTCTTCAAAGGTAACCAGTTTGTTGGTCGGTTCTATTAACATAGATAAATCTGGGTGACGGTCGCGGAAGTCGCCAATTCTAGGCACTAACCAATGTTGTGCAAAAGAGGGTACGGTCGAAATCGATAACTGAGTGGGGTTGGGGTCTTGGTTTATTCGTCTTACTCCATCTTGAATATGAGCAAAGCCTTTCTTCGCTTGTAGATAGAGCACTTCACCTTCATGAGTTAATACTATTTTTCGGTGCTGGCGAATAAACAGGTCTGCGCCTAACCATTCTTCAAGTTGGCGAATTTGTTGGCTGACTGCTGCAGCCGTGACAAATAGCTTTTGTGCTGCGAGCTTGAAACTGCCAGTTTCAGCCGCCGTGTAAAAGTAATAGATCCCTTGGAATGGTGGGGTTCGTTCTCTCACATTAGTTTTCCTTAACTGAATGCCAGTATCGGTGTTGTTCGATTATCGAACAGGTTGTTTTCATAATAGCGATAAATACAAAGGGAATACAAGAGAGAGAACATGAAAGCAATAACCTGTTGGGTCGGAATATTTGTTACTCAGGTACTTAAAATCAATGATAATACTAAGGTGAGGAAGGGGGCTAAATCTAGACAAGTTGTTTGCTCTAAATCGTTAAGTCATCGAATGAAAAAGGATGTCGGTTTAGATTGCGAGAGTAGTGATGCTGCGGATTATACTAAGTACTTATAATGTGAGCTTACAAAAAAGGAGCCATAATGGCTCCCTCTCGATTTTAATTATTCTTCCCAAACCACCAATTTATCTTTCGGCCAGTTATGACCAACTTCATGGTATTTCTGCTCAAGGATATGTCGCTTGATTTTGAGAGTCGGGGTTAACACGCCATTCTCAATGCTCCATGGTTCCTTAATCATCAATACACCTTTGATCTTCTCGTGTGAACCAAGCTGCTCGTTCATTTTCTCGATAACGCGCTTTGTCGTTTTCTCATAGCGAGCTCGATCGAAATTAGGGAAGTCATGCGGTACCACAAGTAGGATTGGACCAGGTAGGCCAAGACCTATCAAACACATCATTTCTACGCGGCTGTACTCAAACAGTTTGTTTTCGATTGGTACAGGGGCAACAAACTTACCTTTAGCGGTTTTAAAGGTATCTTTCTTACGCCCACGAATCGTTAGGTAACCTTCACTATCGATATCACCGATATCACCGGTATGAAGCCAACCATCCGAGTTAAAAGACTCTTGGGTTGCAATATCATTCTTGTAGTAACCAGAGAATAAGCCTTTGCCTCGAACTAGAATCTCTTCATCTTCAGCTATTTTGAGTTCGATCCCTGGACCTGCATTACCAACCGTACCAATTTTATCGGCTCTGAATGGGTAGTTGAGCGTGCTGTAGGCGAAAGACTCTGTCATGCCCCATGCCTCGGTAATGTGCAGGCCAACACTCTCATACCATGCGAGTAGAGCGGGTGATACAGGTGCAGAACCACATCCAAGAACGCGAGCTTGGTCTAACCCTAAGCCATCAGCAAGTTTCTTCTTAATGATGTTGTTGATAAACGGAATCTTCAGTAAGAAGTTCAGTTTCTTCTGTGGCAATTTGTCTTGGATTCGCTGCTGGAACAGAGTCCATAAGCGAGGAACTGAAATAAACAGCGTAGGGCGATGCATTTTCACATCATCAATAAAGGTGTCTAAAGATTCAGGGAAAGCCGTAACCACGCCCCCCATTACTGAAGAACCAAAGATGTAAACGCGTTCTGTAATATGAGCAAGCGGTAGGTAAGAAAACAGGCGATCGCCAGGTTGGATCCCAATATGGTCAATCAACCTTTGAACAGACCAAGTAAACGCGCCGTAGGTGAGCATTGCGCCTTTTGGTAACCCTGATGTACCCGATGTATAAACAAGTGACATCAGCTTATCGTCGTGATGCTGAGGGCGTTTGGTTGATGGTTCATGTGTCTCAATGAGCTGCTCGAAAGTGTGTTGGCACTTCGCTGCGCTGTCGTATGGCAGTGAAATACTCACCAAGCTCGGGTTGTCATCAAGTACTTTTTGAGTGGCTTTAGGATCGTCAAGCTTACCCGCAATCACAATTTTACATTCACTGTGTTCAATACAGTACTGAATGGTATCTGCACCTGCTGTTGGAAAGATTGGGACGCTGACAAAATCTCCTAACATCATGGCAAGATCGCAGATGAACCACTCTGCACAGTTTTTCGATACGAGAGCGACTCGATCGCCAGGTTGGGCTCCGAGTCCTTCTAATGCTGACGCCAGTTTCAGTGCTTTGTCGGCTACTTCTTTATAAGTAAATTCGACAAATTGGCGGTTAATAATCTGTTTCAAATAGACTTCGTTTGGGCGTTCTTCTGCCCATTTTAAAATCATGTCATTGGGTGTAGGGAGAGCTGTTGCTTGTTCTTGGCTAAACTCGTTAGGCTGAATCATTGTCTAACTCCATGTTTTTCGCTAAGTTATTTTTGTTAAAATCATGTTAAATGTACCATGGTTTTTTCTTTTAGGGAGTAAAATTAGCGTTTTCTGTTATCTGTGCAGGCACGCCTGTAACTTGCTGGGGTTACACCTGTCCTTTTCTTAAAAATTCTCGAAAAATACGACACATCCTTGTATCCACATTGATAGGCAATTACAGCAATTTTTGACTCGGTATCCGCCTCAATCAACTTTTTAGCTAGTAGAACTCTTTTGTCACAAACAAAGTCTCTAAAGCTTACCCCAAAGTGTAGATGAAACTTTTTCGAAAAGTAGGTTGTTGAACAATGGCACTTCTCGGCGATCTCCGTTTCTCTGATTTCTTTGTTTATGTTATCCATAACATAGTTAACAACCTCAGAAGTAAACAATTTGGTAGGCAGTTGATTGTTGTTATTTATGTCTCTGTCGAGATCGAAGTGAGGTTCGAAGATATGCTGTGTTTTACGCTTAAGTTCTTCGAATGTACTGGTCAGATGATTGCTGTTTGTTTCTATAATGAAAAATATATTCTTATGATTTCGAACGATATTAGGTAACTGGTCCGAGCAAATAATGACTATTCGCTTGTTCAAGTTTTCACAAATAGATAATGCCATTGTAAGTAGTTGAAGTTTATCCGGTCTATTCAAGATGAAAAATACCAGTCTGACATCTAAGTTACTGATTATAGATATATCTTGCTTATAATTTTCAATGGGGAAGTAGTGGTTTATTTTATTAATAATAACAGCATTAAATTCACTGTCTTTATCTGATAATAAAGGTGTGACTACTTTCATATAAATACCAACTCTATTTTATATTCAACTTCGAGTTTAAAAATAGATAAATTAAGATGCGTAATAATTAGATTAGAAGTACCACAAAAAAGTGCAAGTGAATGGCAAAAAAATCCTAACCTAATATATCTCTCACCTCTAGATTTAGTTTACAGGTAAACAAAGCCTGATACGTAAATCAAGGAGAGGTTCTCATGGATAAGTTTTTGAATAATTGTAAAGAATTCATGAAAGATGAAGAAGGGTTGACCGTTATCGAGTATGTAATCGGTGCAGCTCTATTGGTTTTAGGCTTAACAACTGTATTTTCTGGTTTGGGGAATACTCTAGCAAATAAATTAAATAACATTGTTGCGAATGTTGGTACTACGGGTACTGGTACTGGTACAGGGGCTCAATGATATCTTATGGACATCAAGAGAATTAGAAGCCAAGCTGGATTGACTACGGTCGAATACGTGATCGGTGCTGCTTCACTTGTTCTTGCTGTTGGATTCGTTTTCTCTGGGATGGCAACAGCCTTACTCAGTAAGTTCCAGAGCATTATATCGAGTGTATAAATAGAAAATATGATTAATGAGCCTTCAGTTTTTTGGGCATTACTAATTGCAGTTTCGGTATACGATGTTGAGAAGCATCGTATACCAAACAAAATATTGGTTCTTTTTTTGTTTGTGTACTTCTTATCAATGTTTAATAGCAATTTCACTTTTGATGTTTTTTTAATGTCCTTGTTTGGGTTGGGGGCGTTTTTTTGTTTTGGGTTACTCTTATATTTTGTAAGAGCAATGTCTGCAGGAGATGTGAAGCTATTAGGTATTGTAGGGATGTATCTTGGGTGGGGACAATTACTTGATGCGTCGTACTTTATCTTACTTTCTTCTGGAGTGATCGGGACATTCTACTTGCTATATAACTTTTCCAACTCGAGCAGTCTTAGTATCAAAGGCTATTTTGAAAATAAGATGATTGCGCTTGGTGGTGTAGCCCCAGTACTAGATAAAAGTTCGATTTTACACGCTAGGTACTCAAATAAGGCGACGATGCCTTTTGCTCCTTCTGTTGTCATAGGGTTAGCGATGTATAGTTATTTTACTTAAAAATGTTGTTGGTTAGTTCTTATGGAGAGGAATAATAGATGGATATTATAAGGCGTACTGCTCCAACAACTTTGAAGCCTCAAATTTCAGCCCCAGCCGTTCCTACATCTATTGATATGTTGGGTGTTCCTGAAGTTGTTATAGAAAACCTTGTGTTGAAGCACCTGTCAGCCTATCCCAAGTCGGATGTTTTAGAGCTTTCTAACTATTTGTGTGTTGTGACACATATTGTTGAAAGTGCCTTGGCGGTGTTGAGAACAAAGTCATTGATTGAAGTTTTTCAACCAACCTCTAACCTTTCTCTCTCATCTGCATCTCATAGTCACGTTCGCTATTCCCTTTCTGAGAAAGGACTTGAAGAAGCTGATTTAGCTTTCAAGCGAGACGCATATTTAGGTCCTGCCCCCGTTTCGCTTACTCAATATAGTGATGTGGTAAAGCAGCAGGATCTAAGAGCAGAGCTAGTGACTCGGCCACATGTCGAAGCAGCACTGAATGATGTATATGGTGTCGACAAAATGATTTCGGTATTGGGGCCTGCAATCAATTCTGGACGTGCCTTGTTACTGTATGGGCATGCGGGGACGGGGAAAACATTTGTAGCTTCACGTATTGTCAATGCGCTGCATACGTCTGTTTTTATCCCTTATGCCGTTTATGCGCTTGGCAATATCATCAAGGTTTTCTCTGCACAACACCATAAACCTTTAGATAGAAACGGCAGTACCAAAGCTATCTCGCTAAAAGATCAATACGATAAGCGCTGGCTTAACTGTGAGAGACCGAATATCCAGGTCGGTGGTGAGCTCACCATGGATATGCTTGAGGTGAATCACTCAGAAAACAGTCGAGTCTGGTTAGCCCCGGTACAGATGATGGCAAACAATGGAATTTTCGTGATAGACGATCTTGGCCGTCAACCTATGCCTGTAGACACATTGCTGAATCGATGGATAGTGCCGATGGAGTACGCTTTTGATTATCTATCGCTGCCCAACGGTCAGCAAATTACGATGCCGTTTGTTTTAACTCTCGCCTTCTCTACCAACTTAAATCCAAAGAAGATCAGTGATCCCGCATTTTTGCGTCGTTTAGGTTACAAAATTGAATTTAAGCCTCTTATGCAGCGTGATTACGAAGCATTGTGGATGAATGTTGCCGCAGAGAAAGAGGTTGAACTTCAAGATGGTTTCTTTGAGCGTTTATCCCAAATGCACACTTTATACAAAGTGCCATTTTTCCCCTGCTTGCCGAAAGATCTGGTAGGTATAAGTAAAGATATTCTTTCGTTCGAGCAACTCCCGCCTGTTATCACATTCGATATTCTTTCCATGGCTTGGGAAGTTTATTTTACCTCTGATGGACATGAGGAATAACACATGAATAAGAGTCAAGTTTTCCTACTATTTTTACTGTCCGTAGTATTTGGTTTAGCTGCTGTTTTTTTCGCTAAACAATGGATGGAAAATCAAGTACAGCCAACAGTCGAAGTTGAAACTGTGGAGCGTCATCCAGTAGTTGTGGCCTCACAAGAGATTGAAGCTGGAACGATAATTGAAGAGCAGTTCCTAACCACGAAGTTAATGGAAGTTGATTGGATTAACGAGAATAACTACTCCGATGTTTCAGAACTCGTTGGCAAGGTGGTTGCGAATACCATTTATGCCGGAGAGGTTCTCCACAAAATGCGTTTTACTGTTCCTGGTGAAGGTTCAACATTAGCGGCATTGATCCCTGAGAATAAGAGAGCGGTAACGATCCGAGTTGATGACGTCATAGGTGTCGCTGGGTTCCTATTACCTGGGAATAAGGTCGATATTCTTAACACCGTTTCTTATAGCCAAAATTCAGCGTCGACTCGAACAGTATTGAAAGACATTAAGGTCTTGGCTGTAGACCAAACAGCTAAAACGAAAGAAAACAGTCCGATTATCGTGAGAGCTGTGACGTTAGAGGTTTCTCCCCAAGATGCTGAAAAATTACTGACTGCAAAGAGTAAGGGGAGTATCCAACTAACTTTGAGAAACCCACACGAAGTCGAGAAAAAAGTGGCTCGTCGATATGTACCTAGACCAAGTGTAACCATCATCAAAGGTACTCAAGCATCTAGTGTTCGCGTCAAGGATTGAGGTGAGATATGAAAATAATATTAACGTGTGTTTTGAGCCTAGTTTGTTTTTCTACATTGAGCTTTGCCGCTCTTCAAACTGGGAAAACCGTCACGGTTCCTCATCACAAATCAACGCATGTCGTTTTATCGGGTAAGGCTAGCAAGGTGTCACTTGGTGACCCTGATGTCCTTGATATTGTGATGCTTAAATCTAACGAGTTATTTTTGATAGGTAATAAATTAGGTGCTACCAACCTAATGGCTTGGGACGCTCGAGGACAGTTGATTGAGTCTATCAATATTGAGGTTACTCATGATCTTAATAGTTTAAAGGCGAAGTTATATGAGTTCCTTCCTGATGAAACTATCGAAGTACATAGTGCGCAAAACCGTTTGTTGCTGAGCGGTCAGGTGAGCAATCAACAGCAGATGAATGTCGCGATGAGAATTGCAGAAACTTACTCCTCCGGGCAAACCGCAGATGAGTCAAAAGAGAGTGGTAGTGAGCAAGCTGCGGCGACTGGGGTCATCAACTTAATGTCGATTGGTGGTGCTCAGCAAGTCATGCTAGAGGTCACTGTCGCTGAAGTGCAAAGAAGCTTAGTTCGAAAATTCGATGCTAACTTCCATTTCTTCCAAACCAGTGGTTCTGATTTTTCATGGGGAGCGTCTTCTGTGCCTGCTGGTGTATTGGGTGCAACGCCGATTTTTGATATTCCCACCTCAACAGATTATGGGATTTTAGGTTCTTTTATCGATAGCAATACATTGTTTACCTTTGCTTTGGATGTTGCAAAGCAGAATGGTGTAGCCAAAGTTTTGGCTGAGCCGAATCTAACCGCGTTAAGTGGTTCAAAAGCTGAATTTTTAGCGGGCGGTGAGTTCCCAATCCCTGTGCCTGATGAAGACGGCATCACCATTGAATACAAAGAATATGGTGTAGGGCTGAAATTCATCCCAACGGTTCTTAGTGATAAAAAAATCAACCTGAACTTGGCTGTTGATGTGAGTGAAATTGCGAATAGTAGCTCGCTAACGATTGATCCTGGTACTACCAACGCGACTTACTTCATTCCACCTATTACGCGTCGTAGTGCATCTTCAACTCTTGAGTTAGCAGATGGCCAGACTATCGGTATTGCAGGTTTACTGAGTGAGAATGTGAGAGATATCAGCAACAAGATGCCAGGCTTTGGTGATGTGCCGATTTTAGGGCAGCTTTTCAACAGCCAAGAGTATGTATCTGGCGAAACCGAACTGGTTATTCTTGTGACTCCAAGGCTTGCCAAGCCAATCGACCGCACGAAAGTGACATTACCAACAGATGCTTTCGTCGACCCTAATGACTTGGAATATTATTTGTTAGGCCGAAGCGCTTACATTGCTGAACCGTCTGAATCCACTTCAGAGCAATCTCAATCAGCACAGGCCGTATCGCCAACCGACGGCGGTAGTGAAGGCTCATTTGGTCATGATTTATAAGGAGATAGATATGATTAGAATAATGATGGTCTTTCTCGTGATGGTGCTAGTTGGCTGTGCTAATGATGCCCGTTTGGGACATTCAGTAGCACTAGTGAAAACAGAACAAACATATAACCCTAATGCGACCCAAGAGAATCTACTCGAAGTACCGGACGGTACAGGGGAGCGGATGCAGGCTGGTTACGACCGATATGTTGGCAGAGGTGAAAATGATCTGTCCGGAAGCAGTAGTAGCCAGATCCTAGAAGAGTTTAACTAAATCTGGAGGTACTCACATGTTGTATCGAGTATCACAAAGCCCCAAAAAGCAACAAGGCTTAGTCGTAGTCATGATTACAGCCGCTTTGTTGGTTTTTTTAGCTGTCTCAGCGTTAGCTGTCGATATAAACCATATGGTTGTGAATAAAACGCGGTTACAAAATGCAGTCGATTCTGCTGCGCTAGCTGCCGCAACTATTTTAGACAATAGTAAGGATAAAGATGCCGTAGATGCAGAGGTTGGCACCGCATTAAATGCTATGGCAGCCGCCACAGGTAATCATGAATTTGATTTTAGTACGGCTTCTGTAAACATTGATTATTCAAATGATCCTAAGGATTTTACAGGAACAGCAACGTTCGGTGCAGATGATGATGTCTATGTGCGTGTTCGTGTCGATTCCTTGGATATGGATGAGTTTTTCATTCAAATGTTTGGACTAGAAAAAACCGTTTCGGCGAGTGCGGTTGCTGGCCCTAGTTCTGGTCAGGTCGTTGTTAATAATGTTGTGCCAATTGGTGTGTGTATTGGTGATGGCACGTCGGATAATGATGTCTCACCAGAAGATGGGTACCATGATGTTACTGGTGAGGAAATAACCAGTGTTTTTGGTTATGAAGTTGGCACCGTTCATGCGTTAAAGGTCGGCGACAGTAGCTTATCTGAAATGGGGAACGGTAATTACCACCTTCTTGATTTTGGATCTGGTGGTAAAACGGTGAAAGAAGGTTTAGGGGGGGACTATAGTTATCCTGTTGCAATAGGTGACGATATAACCACCAAACCAGGAGGAACGGTTGGTCCTACCGGTGATGGCTTAAATACTCGATTTGGTGATTATGGTGGAGGATTATCGGCATCAGATTACCCCACTGATTATGTAACGACTGAGCCTACTAATGAGATTACGATCGATGCTAGTACGGGAGATATCGATTTTGACGGCAGTTATACCTATGCTCAATATGAATCAGCGACTAACACATGCATAGCTAATAATGGTTCTGGGTGTGCGGCTAATGGTGTTGCTTGGCGTCGTATATTACCTATACCTATGGTGGATTGTTCAGGTAAAAGTGGTGGTGCGACTGAATTTACGGTGAACAAAATTGGTTGTTTCTTCTTGCTACAAAAAGCGCCGACAAATAATTCAGGTACTCCAGCCGTATTTGGTGAATTTATTCACTCCTGCAGTGTGACAGGTGGGGCGGGTAGTACGACCTCTACAACAGAAGGGACTTATAGGATTGTTTTGTATAAGGACCCTGATAGTGGGGAGTCTTGATTATGAAACGGTTGAGAAAACGACAAAGCGGTTTTGCAGCTATCGAGGTGGTACTGGCCACACCCGTATTATTGTTCTTTATGGTATTGGTGCTTGAATTCGGAAATATATTGATTCATTACAATGTCATTTCAAAGTCAGTGCAAAATGGAGCGCGTTATGCGGTTAGTGAAGTTTATGGGACTGTTGGCGGCACAATAGCCCCTACGTCAGAAATTCAGAATGTAGTGGTCTATGGTCAAAATAGTGTGGGCACGGCGGTACTCTCTTCATTGACGACAGCAGATGTCACTGTCACTCAGCCATCTGGTGATAGCTATGTGCGAGTAAGTGTTACCTATGATTATGTTCCACATTTCTTGTCTATTCCCTTTTCGTCGGAGAGCTTTGCCATTCCATTAAGTGTGACTTCGGTTATGAGGGTGCTGTGATGAAAAGGCTAAAAGGGCGTATTAAAGGACTTGCCATCGTTGAATTTACATTAGTGTCATGGCTGATTTTTCTTTTGATTTTTTTAATCTTGGCATTTGGTGCTTATATATTTTCACTACAAATGGTCAGTGAAGCGACAAGGAAGGCGGCTAGACTGGCGACAGTATGCTATGTCTTAGATAGAGATAATATTGGTGCAATGGTGGTGGATGAGATCCCGCTGGTTGGGTTTTCTGGTGCTAATTTAGAGGTGGCTTACCTTGATGCGAGTGGAGGGGAGATAGCATCAGATTTCGAAGATAACTTCGATGATATTAAGTTTGTACGTGCCAGAGCGACTGGCTACGGCATTCAGTTGATTAGTAACCTAAGTTTCTTAGGTAACAATGGGTTTCTTGCTGCCCCTGCATTCGAAACAATTTTACCGGCTGAAAGTTTAGGGGTTGTTAGGGCAGATTCTGACATTAAGAATCGATGTCCCGAAGTCATCTAGTACAGGAGTTTGATGTATGGGGGAAGCAATTCAAATGACGCCTAATGAGGGTGACATTACGCGTTTGAGAACTAATTTAAAGGTCTGGTTAATATACAATACTGAGGCTTTTCATTCGCATATGAGCCACGAATTGAAGAAATGCCGAAACGTACATGTGACGGCTTTTTCTCTTGCGGCAATGAGTGAGGAGTACTTAAAAAGTGCGGATGTTCCAGAGCTTATTTTCGTTGAAGCTCACGGGAATTGGGCGCAAAAAATGGTTGAGCTGCAAGGGTATGATTTGTCTTTAGAAGACAAGGACTTGTCTTTAGTTGTGCTCGGTGATGAAAGTGATAATGGGTCACTAAAAATCGCACTGCGTTTAGGAGCTTCAGATTTTTTGTCTCACAATGTGACCCTATCTGACCTACTGCCACTCTTGAAGAAAACGGCCTCTGAAAAGCTTGAGAACTCCAGTTACGGAGAGTTTATTTTGTTTTTGAATACGAAAGGGGGGATGGGGGCGACAACTCTGGCTTTGAATACCGCTATTGAGATGGCCAGTCAGCATCCGAATGAAGTGCTTTTGCTCGATATTGATCTCCAATTTGGAGTAATTCCTGATTACTTAAATATTATTCCCACCTACAGCGTTTCTGATGCAATAAATAGCGCGAATGACCTAGATGAAATCTCCTTAGGTACTTTGGTCAATAAACATGAATCTGGTCTTCATGTTCTAAGCTTTAAACATGAAAACAATGCTGATGATTTCGAGCAGGCACAAAAAATAGGCAGACTGCTGCCTATATTGCGCCGTTTTTACCCTTATGTGGTGATCGACCTATCTAGAGGGTTAGATCATGTATTTGCATCTGCTATATCACCTGCAACGAAAGTGCTTCTGGTTTTACAGCAGAGTTTAGTGTCAGTAAAAAACACAAGTAGATTAATTAAGTCTCTGAAGTTTGAGTACGGCTTACAAAGCGACGCAATAGAGGTAATCCTTAACCGTTACGAAAAACGACATTCTATAAAGTTAAAAGACATTGAGCAGGCGGTGGGCAATCACGACATCCACCTGATGCCTAATGATTTTAAAGTGGCACTAGAGAGTGCCAATTTGGGGCAACCGTTAGTTCAGTCGAGAAAGAAAAGCTCAATTACTCGTTCTATCATCGATTTGTCTCACGTTCTTTCACCACCAGAGCGAGAAGAAAAAGGCTGGTTGAAAAAGTGGTTTTCATAACGGGTAGATGAATAGTGAACACGAGGGATTGTGATGTTCTTTAAACGAAAAAATGTAAATCCAGAGTTTGAAAAAAGAGTAGAACAGATTTCGCATGACTCAGAAGATACCAACCCTGTTGAGCGTTTATCCAGTGTTGATACGTCTAGTCAATCTCGCAGTTCTGAAGCGAATGTAGAAAAGGAAAAGGCGATTGATGAAGCTCGAAAAGTGTTAGAGCAAGAGTTATCAATCAAACACTTTTTTCATAAGCAACTGCTTGAGACCCTAGATTTAGGATTACTCTCCAGTTTGGAAAAAGAGCGGGCTAAGGTTGACTTGCATGAAGCCATTTTACAGTTGATGGCTGACGATGGTAGTCATGCGCTGAGTGCTGAAGGGCGAAAGCGGGTTATAAAGCAGATAGAAGATGAGGTGTTTGGTCTTGGGCCGTTGGAGCCTTTACTCGCTGACCAAACCGTTTCAGATATCTTGGTCAACGGTCCTAAAAGCGTTTATGTCGAGCGAAGAGGTAAACTTGAAAAGACGCCGTATACTTTTCTTGATGATCGCCACTTAAGAAATATCATTGACCGTATCGTAAGCCAGGTTGGTCGCCGAATCGATGAAGCATCACCTATGGTAGATGCGCGCTTGGTTGATGGCTCACGTGTGAACGCTATTATCCCTCCTCTCGCACTTGATGGCCCTTCTGTTTCTATCCGCCGTTTTGCTGTGGATCGCTTAACGATGGATAACCTTATTGACTACAATTCAGTTTCACCCCAAATGGCTAAGTTTGTTGAAGCTGCAGTAAAAGGCGAGCTCAATATATTGATTTCAGGTGGTACAGGTTCAGGAAAAACCACCACGTTAAACATATTCTCTGGCTTTATTCCACGTGATCAACGAATAATTACCATTGAGGATTCTGCGGAGCTTCAACTTCAACAACCTCATGTTATTCGATTGGAAACTCGCCCAGCAAACCTTGAAGGTAAAGGCGAAATCAGCCAGCGAGAACTCGTAAAAAATACCCTGCGTATGCGCCCCGACCGAATCGTGGTTGGTGAGGTTCGTGGTAGCGAAGCGGTTGATATGCTGGCTGCGATGAACACGGGCCATGATGGATCTCTTGCTACTATTCACGCGAATACCCCCCGTGATGCTTTGAGTCGTGTCGAAAACATGTTCTCGATGGCTGGGTGGAACATATCAACCAAAAACTTACGAGCTCAAATAGCTTCGGCTATCCACCTCGTCGTACAGATGGAACGACAAGAAGATGGTAAGCGTCGTATGGTGAGCATCCAAGAGATCAATGGTATGGAAGGTGAGGTGATTACGATGTCGGAAATTTTCCGTTTCCAACGTCAAGGTATTGATGAAGATGGCAATATTATCGGCTATTACACAGCAACGGGGGTAGTTCCTCAATATCATGACCAGTTAGTCAAACGTGGACTCGACCTGCCTTTCGAGCTCTTTACTGAGACTCACGGTTAAGGAGAGGTTATGGATAATGTAAGCGTTTCATTAGGTCTGTTATTCATTGCGGTGCTTTTTATCTCTCAAGCTTTGTTATTACCTGCTGCAGGGAAAAAAGCGAAGCATAAAGAGTTGTCTCGGCGTTTGAAGGAGGCGCAACGTAATATCGATGAAGAGAGTCTATCTTTATTAAAAGAACATTATAACAAAGAATTATCTCCTATAGACCGTAAGTTAATAGTTATTCCATACTTTGCTGGATTAAAAAAAATGTTGGAATTAGCTGGTTTTAAATTAGCATTGAGCCGGTTTTTACTTATTGTTTCTCTTTGTGGTGTCTTGCTCACATTGATATCAATAATGACCAATCAAGAATGGTTTATTAGTTTAGCAGCATTCATTTCTGTTTGGGTTATATCTTATCTGTATGTACAAAATCGAGTGGCTTATAGAATGGCTCGATTCGAAGAGCAACTTCCAGAGGCTTTAGATATTATCCGACGAGCACTGCAAGCAGGGCAACCGCTTGTTCAATCATTTAATGAAGTTGGTGAAGAACTTCCTGAACCTATCGGTGCTGAGTTTAAAAATACCTACAACTTACTTAATTACGGTTATGACTTACGTTTAGCTATTTTACAGATGGCAGAGCGAGTTCCCACCGTATCAATGTTGGCTTTTTCTAGTGCAGTAATGCTACAAAAAGAAACTGGGGGGAATCTATCAGAGAACCTGCAAAAGGTATCTGAAGTACTAAGAGCCCGCTTTAAGTTAGAAAGGAAAGTAAAAACGCTCTCTGCTGAAAGCCGTCTGTCAGCATGGATCTTAACCTTATCCCCTTTTGGTTTATTTTTTGCCTTAAAGGTAGCCAGTCCTGAATATATCGAGCCACTTTACAAAGATCCTCGCGGTCTATCGATGGTCAGTGTCGGTATTGTTCTCTTGGCGATCGGAGCCTTGTGGATTAAAAAGATCATCAGTATAGAGATTTAACTTATGGAATTATTAAATATTGAAGTCTGGAAGCAGATGTTAGCAGAGTTTGGGATCAGCTCTCAGGCTGTTATCTATGCGATGATTTTGCTCACTACTGTCTTATTAACATTGACTATTGGGTTCTTGTTTTTAGGTGCTAGATCTCCTTTAGATAAGAAGCTAAGACAAATATCTGAAGAGGGGAGTACTGGTGGTCGAAAACCTTATGATTTTTCTAATACGTTAGAATCATTAAGCCCCTTTATAAGTAAAGGTAATAAAAAGGACAATGAAACTTACTCAGAAAAGCTGATGCATGCTGGGTTCCATGAGAAGAGCTCGTTATCAGTTTTCTACGCGTTGAAGGTTTTATCTAGTTTAATAGGCATCGTCGCTGCTTTTATGGTCTATTACATATCGTTGGGTGGAGATTACAATAATTTACTCATCATGACTTGTGTTTTTCTCGGAACATTTACGCCAAATATTATTCTGAACAAGTTACAAAAAGAGCGTCAGAAAAAAATAAGAAATGGTGTCCCTGATGCGCTTGATCTTCTTGTTGTGTGTACCGAGTCTGGGCTTGGTTTTAATGCAGCCCTTGGACGTGTCGCATCTGAGATCTATGTCTCTCAGCCGGAACTTGCGGATGAACTAGAGACTGTGTTTGCTAAAATCCAAGCGGGTGTCACTATGCCTGATGCGCTTAGACAGCTTATCGAGCGAACCGGTTTAGTCGAATTGGAAGGGTTGGTTTCTTTGCTTTCTCATGCATCGAGAATGGGCGGTAGCTTAGCGCAAACGCTTCGTGATTATACTGAAGACTTTAGAGATAAACGTCAGCAAGCCGCTGAAGAAATTGCGGCGAAAATACCGACCAAAATGTTATTTCCTATGCTGATTTTTATTTGGCCTTGTTTTTTCATTGTTGCACTTGGCCCAGGACTACTTATCGTAATGGACGCATTGAGTGCGCCGGGAGCAAGTTTATGATGTTATACAATAAGTTCCTTCTACTTTTCCTACCAATACTACTACTCGGTTGTGCATCATCTGATGAGCCAACGAATCAATTTGATGCAGAACTGTATTCCGGTAAACCGATAGATACGTTAACGAATGATGACCCTCCTTTGAGTGAGAAAGAAGCGATCATGCGTGGTGATGTAGCATTAAGGGACAACAACATCGATCTAGCCTTGTATGAATACATCCGCTCTCTGTCTTTTCCTGAGCAAGAGTTTCACGACAAAACGCTGTTTACTATAGGTAAAATCCATTCATCTCGTGGCAACTCGGCGCTTGCCGAGAAAGCGTATTTGGCGGCCTTAGATTTCAATCCAGCACATACCGAGGTACTGGAGGAATTAGGCGTTTTGTATACGAAGCAGCGACGAACGGATGAAGGTCGAAGTTATTTCTTTAAAGCGATTAATGCCGACCAAGTTCGTTTGAAAAGCAGTGAAACGATTAAAAACCACCAAGCGTTAAGCCAAAGTGAAGTCGCTAGCTTGAAGGTTGACAGTATGTCTCCTGCATCAGCATATATGGGAATTGGTGTGTTGGAAGATGTCGACGGAAAGCATCAGATAGCTCAAGAGTACTTCAAAAAGTCACTGCAGATAGACAAAAACTCATTCAAAGCTCTGTTGAATATGGGCTACTCCCATTACATGTACGGCAATTACAAGGAAGCGTATCAGTACACGCGTTCAGCTCTAGAGTTAGAGCCAAATAGTGAGAAGGCCCAAAACAATCTAGCCCTCATTTATCTGGCTTCCGGTGATGTTAAGAAAGCCACTAATATGTTTATGCGACATATGGATACGCCTGAAGCGTTGAATAATGTAGGGTATTTCCTAATATTACAAGGTAAGCCGGATGAAGCCGTTCCTTACCTTCAGCAAGCAATAGACAAGAAACCATCGTATTACAGAGTTGCGAACGAAAACTTAAACAGAGCACTAGCGGAAGTGAGAGAGATGGAGCAATAGTCGTTTAAATTTTGGCTCAGTGAAAAGGATATTCATGTCGCCTAAAAGTGAGAGTTTTAATAAAGATATCATTGTTATCTCTGTCATTTGGCTAGTTTGTGCCACAGTGATCTTTATTTACAAGTGGGAGAGTGTTTCAGCTCTTAACCTGAATGATAATGACGACTATATGCGTTTCGTTCAATTTCAGGATTGGATGGCAACTGGACATTGGTACCTAGAGCCAATGAATAATTTTAATGCCGCTGATGGCATTGTTATTCATTGGTCTCGCTTTCCTGATTTAATCTTATCGCTCGTAGCTTTTCCATTGTTGTTTATCGTCGATGATAATCTTGCTTATACAATATCCATTTCTCTTGTCCCTCTGCTTTACTTGCTACTTTTTTCGCTGTCATGCTTTTACCTAGCTGACCACCTCTTCGGTGCCAAGTATCGCTTTATTAGTATGATGTTTGCGATTTCTTCGCCTTCAATTATCCATTTTTTACCCGGTTCTATTGATCATCATAATATTCAGCTGGTCTTCGCGGTCCTATTTCTAGCTTTAACGCCATTGAATCATGAGCAGTTGCGCCATGCGTGGCGTGTGTATGCGCAATCTATCTTGCTGTCTCTATCTTTATGGACTGGGCTTGATAATGTTTTGCTATTCATGTTTTTTTTCGCGATTTACACCGTGTATTACGGTCTTGTTCGCCATGAGTGGTTTGGCTATATCTCTAAGTTGTATGCGAGTTCCGCTCTGTTTGGGATTTGTGCGGTTTTATTAAATCGGCCTTACGATGAGTTTTTCGTTTTTAAGTACGACGAAATATCATTTGTTCTCATCATCCTTTTCTTCTGTGGCTGGCTTTTCGTTAATGTTTATCATCGGTTTATGAATGAAGATAACAGTCTACTGCAAAAGGTTTTTCTGTTCGTATTTCTAGCTGTTCTATTTTTAATCCCAGTGGCAGTGCTTTATCCATCACTCAGCAGTGCGTTGTTAATTGATTACCCTCCAATACTTAAAGTCTATTGGTTAGACCAAGTGACGGAAGCGAAATCGGTCGTTAGATATGTCGCAAGTCATGGTTTTTTCTCGATAGAGAATTACGCTTTGCTCGTGATTCCTGCCACTTTGTATCCACTTTTTAAGCGTAAAAATCACCACTGCGCAATTTTGTATCTCATCTTTATGTTCAATTTAGCCCTTGCGATCTTTTGGCAGATTAGAGTCATGAGGTTGTGTTTTGTGCTAGCGGCTCCCCTCCAAGCATACGTGATTCTTCAGTTAGCAGATTACATCCGTTCCTCCATCATAAAAGCAGCGGTTATTACTTCTGGAGCACCACTAGCGGTCGCCTTTGTCATTCTCGCGTTGTCGCCAACCGAAGAAATTACAACTACTCTTGATCAAAAGGAGCAATCTCTGAAGATTCATAAGGTGTTAAAAGATAACGATATAAATTCGCACACCATACTTTCAGGGATTGAAACGGGGGCTCCAGTGTTGGCAAAAACGGATAATCGAATTATTGCTGCTCCTTACCATCGAAATATTGTTGGGAACCAATTTCTTATTGAAGTAATGCTAGAGGAAGATCTGAGCTTAGCCGAACGGAAAATCATAGAGAAAAGCATCGATATCATTGTTATTGGCAATGATCCGCATTTGTTGATTTTAAAGGACTCGGCTAGCGAGGAGGCATTGATCAATAAGCTGTACAGCTCAGATACGCCAACTTGGTTAGATGTTGTGTACGACAATATTGAAAATGGGTACCGAGTGTTTCGAGTCAGGGAGAGCTCATGAAGAATCAAACCATAGCGGTGTTACTCCCGTGCTATAACGAAGCCGGAGCGGTTGGAAAAACGGTGGCTGACTTTCAACGTGCACTACCAAGTGCGACGGTTTATGTGTACGACAATAACTCTACTGATGGCACGGTCGAAGAGGCGCTGCAAGCTGGTGCTGTTGTTCGCCATGAGTATCGTCAGGGCAAAGGTGAAGTTGTGCGACGGATGTTCTCAGATATTGATGCTGATATTTATATTATGGCTGATGGTGATGATACCTACGACGCCTCCATTTGCCCTACACTGATTGAACAACTGGTTACTGAACAGCTCGATATGATCATTGGCAGTCGAGAGCGCTCTTCCGAGGCTTATCCTGCAGGACATATTTTGGGTAATAAGATGTTTTCGACTCTGATAAATAAAGGGTTCAATGCTCAATTGAATGACGTTTTCTCTGGCTATCGAGTGATGAGTCGCCGGTTTGTAAAAACGGTCCCTATTTTCAGTGACGGCTTTCAAATTGAGACGGAACTAACCGTGCATGCATTGCACCACAATATGTCGATCAAAGAAGTACCCACTCATTATCACTCAAGGCCTGAAGGCACGGCGAGTAAGCTGAATACATTGAGTGATGGGATCAAAATCCTCAACTTTATTTTGTTCCTGCTACGAGACGTAAAGCCGATGTTTTTTTTCGGTGTGTTGTCAGTGTTGCTTTGTTTTATTTCATTAGGATTAGGGATTCCCGTTATTATCGATTTTATTGATACCGGGCTCGTTGAAAGAGTCCCAACAGCTATTCTGTCTAGTTCAATTGCACTTATCGCGGTGATGTCTTTCTTTTGCGGCTTGATACTCGACAACGTGTCGCGCGGCAGACGAGAGATGAGGATCCTTTCAATATTAAGAAGTCACGATCACAAGCCATCTCAATAGGATTCAGGAATGAGAATAAACAAGGATGAAGACAAGGAGTGGCTCGATTATTTGTCCCGTTTCAGTGATGAATATGACGAGCGAGTCTACGAAAGCAGTACAACAGGCTATGTGATGAGGGCGGGTCATATAGCGTGTGAGAAGCCTTTCAGTAACAGAGATCATTTCTCGAAGGTGCTAGAAGTGGGTTCAGGAACGGGTGAACACTTGAGACATGTTCAGCATAGTTTTGACGAGTATACGGTCAGTGATGGCGATTCTGCCGCACTTGAAGTGGCAAAAAGGCAACTCAGTAACACCAGTACTTATGACAAGCTCGTTTTTAATGTAACGAATGCACGAGCGTTAGACTTTGAAAGCAACTGCTTTGATCGTGTTATTGCGACACATATATTGGAACACCTTTATGAGCCTCATCTTGTGATTAAAGAATGGCTTAGGGTATTAAAGCCGGGCGGCACTTTGTCCATTTTGATTCCTACAGACCCAGGTATTGCATGGAAGGTTGGTCGTTATATGACGACAAGAAAACTTGGAGTGAAAAAGGGGTGGAACTACGATTACATTATGGCGAGAGAACATGTTAATCCCTGCAATAATTTGATCGCCTTTTTAAAGTACTATCTCCCTGATAATAAACACTCTTTTTGGCCGTTAAGCCCAATCCCGCTAATTGATTGCAATTTGTTTTTTAACTTCCATGGAATCAAGCCTGCTAGTTAAAGGTTCGACGGCTCCTATCGTTCAGTCGTAAGCAAGAAGTTAGGTATTCACTAACTTCTTGCTTCGGTTAGATCTTTAGTTAACAAAGCCAGTAAGAGCGCCGAATAGCATAAACATGCCGACAAGCCCTACGATTGGCATCTTGACCGTTTTCAGTAGCCACACACCTATGATGATCAGAGCGAAGTCTAAACCGCCACTCACCGCACTTGTGAAGATTGGCTGATACAGAGCCGCAAGTAGTAACCCGACTACCGCTGCATTCACACCGGTAAGTGCACCAGCAACTAATGGTTTGCTTGCAATCGCCTGCCAGTTTTTCAATATACCGAGTAGCAATAAGAAGCCCGGTAAGAACACAGCAATCGTTGCGAGTAGTGCGCCTGTGATCGGTGCCGATGGCATCAATACATAACCTAAGTAAGTCGCAAGTGTAAACATAGGCCCTGGTACTGCCTGTGCTGCTGCATAACCTGTTAGGAAGGCATCTTGAGACAGTTGGTCACCAATACCATTTTGTAGCAACGGAAGTACCACGTGGCCGCCACCGAATACTAAGCTACCTGCTTGGTAGAACAGGCCAAACACTTCAATACCTTGAGAGTAAGCACTGAATAGAGGCAGACCAACCAGCAAAGCAACAAAAATCACCAGAGGCGTTACCGATATTTTTTGCGTTGAAGGTATCGTTTTGAGCTCTTGAGACGTCAAGAACTTACTGCCAACCATTGCTGCAAATAGAAGCACTAAAACTTGAGGCCAGATGCCTGGAATCAGTAGTAGTACAATCGCGGTAATCACACATAAGGCGGTCGCTATCTTCGATTGGCAAAAGTTCTTGTACATACCAAAGGTTGCATCAGCTACAACCACTACCGCTAATAACTTAAGCCCGTGAATGATTGAATTGAAAAGTGGATCTTCCAATAGCTGGTTGCTGACTAACGCCAATATCAGCATCAGAATCACAGATGGGGAAGTGAAGCCGACAAATGCAGCAATAGCACCTGTTAATCCACCTTTCTTGTAGCCGACCGCAAAGCCAACCTGACTTGAACCTGGGCCCGGTAGAAATTGACTAAGAACGACAATCTGCCCGTACTCTTCGTCGGACAACCAGTTCAGTTTCTCAACAATGGTTTTACGGAAGTAGCCAATGTGTGCCGCTGGTCCACCGAAGCTAATCCAGCCAAGCCAGAAAAAGGTTTTAAAAATTGAAAGCATGATCGATTCCAGATAAATGTTTAGCGTAATTTAGGTGGAGTTGAACTATGATTCAAATTAATTGTTTTAATTATAATTATGAATGATATGGGATTGATTTGTGGCTGATTTTAACTGGAAAGGGGTCGACCTTAACTTGTTGATTGCACTGCAGGCTTTGTATAAAACGAATAGCGTGAGTAAGGCTGCTGAGCGTTGTTATGTCAGCCAATCTGCGATGAGCCATAGCTTACAAAGGCTACGAAAGTTGTTTGATGACCCTTTGTTTGAGCGTGTAGGTAGCAAGATGGAGGCGACCGACCGAGCCATTGAACTATCAAGTACCGTGGACGCGCTACTGAATACCATCCAGTCTGAAGTTCTGTTATCTAAATCGTTTGATGCAGAGACTTATAAAGGGACTTGGAAGATTGGTCTCACTGATTATGCCGAGCAGATGTTCGCTCCAATATTGTTTGACCTGATTAAGCAATCCTCTCCTTATTCTCAAGTAGCGTTGTTCAATGTAAACCTGAGTAACTACCAGCAAGTCTTTGACGATGCCAAGCTTGATATGACGATAGGCAGCTTTGGTGAGGTACCAAAGCAATATCGAACAAAGCATTTGTATACGGAGCAACATGTTTGTTTACTTGATCAATCGGTTCTATCTATTGAGGAGCCGATGTCGCTAGAACAATTTGTTGCTGTCGAGCACGCGCTTGTTTCCCCTGCAGGGGCTTTAAAGACGGGAGTGGACACTCGTTTAGGTGAACTCGGCTTAAGCCGGAAAGTCGCGATATCTTCCAGTAACTTTTTAACTGTTAAACGACTCATTCGTGGCAGAGAACTATTGTGTATTGTCCCCAAGCTAGTCGCGCGCAAGGATATTGATAGTGAAGAAACCTTACTAGCTGTGAAGCCACCTATTGATGTTCCAGATTTTGATATCCAGCTTGTTTATAGAAAGGCAAAGCATTTAGATGATAAAAATAAACTACTTAGAAAGTTGATTACTAATGCGATCTCATCTGTGATTTCCGAATAGTTTATTGTGTCGGTTAATCGTCAAATTCATATGAATTAATTTTAGAAAAATCCGGTTTATTATAAGAACCCGACTATACTTAATTTACGACTCAAGGCAGTCGTAAAGAATAGGCTTTTTGATTTACCTAAGTAAAAAAATTGGTTATATCCTCATGATATAGCTTAAAAAACTACCAGGCTAAACGGACTTAGTTGGTCTTAAAGCGCTAGCTCCCCCTAGCGCTTTTTCTTTTATGTCGATTCTGGCAAAAGGGTCTGAATTCTTTTCAGCAGTTGCTCGATCTCTTGTTTTTCATAGTGAGCCGTCACCTTAGGTTGGCTACTTTCTCTTGGGAGTAATGCAGTTTCGATATGGTGCTGCAGTAAAGCATCTTGTGAGTTAGCGTTGAGCTTCTCTGCAAGTACCACAGCTTGTCGACCAATCGTGGTGAAGTCTTGTTTGATGGTGGTCAGTGGTGGATTAAAAAACGCACTGTCCTCGATGCCATCAAAGCCGACGACCGCAACCTTGTCAGGGACTGGAATCTGCAGTTCTTGCAGTGCGCGTAAAACCCCTAATGCCATTTGATCACTGGCGACCAACACAGCATCAAATGGGATTTGTTTCGCAACGGCGTCTCGAATGCCAAGGTAGCCACTTTCCGCTTGCCAGTTTCCTTGATGTTGAAACTGTACCTGACAGTTTGCATCTGATAGCACACCCAACCAACTCTGAAGACGGATTTGTGAGGCACTGGATTCGTTAGGCCCGCTGATCAACAAGTATTCAGAGCGACCATTTTCAATAAGATGCTGAGCCGCCAGCTTTGCGCCCTCGGCGTGATCGCCGCATATATAGTTAACTTGGCTGTTAGAAGGGACATCAATGAAGATGAGGTTCAAGTGTTGATATTGTTCTACCAGCAATTCGGCGTCTGCACTCTTTAAAGGCACATTGAGAATGATGCTGTCGACCTGTTGAGCCATCAGTTCACGAATAGCCTCGCGGGTGTTGGTGAGGTTCGGTTCGGATACTACAGAAAAAGCGGTGCCATACCCCATATCGTGAGCCTGCATTCGTACACCGTTAGCGATCATTGCGGCGCCATGCAGTGCCATATCGAGCGTCACTAACCCTATGCTGGTGGACTTGGAACGGCTGAGCATTTGAGCCCCTTTATTGGGCACATATCCAAGCTTCTTTATCGCAGCATTCACTTTGTTTCGAGTGGATTCTGCGACATCTTGCGAACCGTTCGTCACCCTTGATACTGTTTGAGTCGATACGCCAGCCAGCTTCGCCACATCTTTAAAAGTTACACTCATCACACCGTCCATCGAATATTCCCGTCGTTCGATGAGCTTATCCAATTTAGCGAAATGAAACTCTGCTCCCTTTCAAAAAAATGTCATTTGAAACATTAAATATGTTTCCGGAAACAGTCGATCTTGTGCAAATTTTAGCAACGAATAAGTGTTTTTAGATCACGTTATTTAGCCTTTTTAGTACTAATTTCAGTCTTCAAGTTCACTATTAATTTTAGTTTATGTTTACGAAAACAATATGAGATTGGCTATGAGCGAATTTATTCATCTAACAAGTAAAAACCACAGTTTGATCATCAAATCGGGCCGTACTCCAGAGGTTCTTCACTGGGGCGCAAAGATCGCCAGTATTGATGAAGATCTTTTGTTATCAACCGAGAGACCGATCTCTCAAGCACGCCTTGATGTCGATGTACCGCTTTCTCTTTGTCCTGAATTGGGTAGCGGTCATTTTAATGCGCCGGGAATAGAAGGGCATCGTGATGGTTTTGATTGGGCACCCGTTTTTAATACCGTCCGCGTGGAAGCTCAGGTTCAGCAAGCCACTTTTGTTCTAGAAGACACCGTGTCTAAGCTTGAATTGACGGTTGAAATTAAACTGGATTACGAATCGGATGTGGTTCAAAAGCGCATCACAGTAACCAACAAAGGGGGCAGTAAATACTATTTAAATAAGCTGTCATCAACGTTGCCGCTGCCAAACCACGCCAATGAATTGATGACGTTCCATGGTCGTTGGTGTCATGAGTTCCAAACGCAACGTCAGCGTTTTGAGCATGGTGGCTTCATGCAAGAGAACCGTCGCGGCCGTACTTCACATGAAAACTTCCCTGGCATGTTTGCAGGAACGCAAGGTTTCTCAGAACAGAATGGTTTGGTGTGGGGCTTCCATTTAGGTTGGAGTGGTAACCACCAAATGCGTGCTGATGTTCGCAGTGATGGCCGCCGCTTTGTACAAGCGGGAGAGTTATTGTTAGCGGGTGAATCGATTCTAGAACCAGAGGCTACTTACCAGACACCTTGGCTCTATGGCTGTTACAGCAACTCTGGTTTGAACGGTATTGCTCAACGTTTTCAGCAGTTTGTTCGTGACAACATTATTCAATTCCCTACCGATAAACCTCGCCCTGTGCACTTAAATACTTGGGAGGGCATCTACTTCGACCATAAACCGGAATACATCATGCAGATGGCAACCGAAGCCGGCGCAATGGGTGTTGAACGATTCATTATTGATGATGGTTGGTTTATTGGTCGTGATGGCGAACGAACGGCCTTAGGCGATTGGTATCTCGATGAAGTGAAATACCCAAATGGCTTAGAACCTGTGATTGAACACGTTAACCAACAGGGGATGGAGTTCGGGTTGTGGGTTGAACCTGAGATGGTCAGCCAAGACTCAAACCTATACCGTAACCATCCTGATTGGGTCCTAGGTTTGCAAGGTTATCATCAACCGTCTGGTCGTTGGCAGTATGTTTTAGACTTGCAGAATGAAGCGTGCTTTGACTACTTGTTCTCTCGCCTTGATACGCTTCTGACTACGTACAATATCGGCTACTTAAAGTGGGACATGAATCGTGAATTAGTTCAGCCGGGCCACCAAGGTAAGGCGGCGGTGCATGGTCAAACTGAAGCCTTGTATCGTCTCGTTGATCAACTGAATCAAGCACACCCTAAGGTCGAGATTGAATCTTGCTCATCAGGCGGTGGTCGCATTGATTTTGAAATCCTTAAAAGAACACATCGATTCTGGGCATCCGATTGTAACGATGCATTGGAACGACAAGCCATTCAAAAAGGCATGAGCTACTTCTTCCCACCAGAAGTTATGGGTGCGCACATTGGCCCTGCTGAGTGCCATTCAACCAATCGTCGTCACAGTATCAATATGCGTGGTGTCACCGCTTTGATGGGGCACATGGGCGTTGAACTTGACCCGGTTAAAGAGTCGCAACAAGAGAAGCAAGCTTTCTCTCACTACATCTCTCTGCATAAGCAGTTCCGCCATATTTTGCACTCAGGTCGTAGTTTCCGCATGGATCCCGCGGACAAAAACCAGAACATCTATGGGGTGCAGAATGATGATGAAATGCTGATCACCGTGTGTCAGTTGGCCATGCCTGAATACGCTCTGCCATCACCACTTCGTATTAGCTGCGTGGAAGACAGTGCGCTGTATCAAGTGAAGTTAGTGGAGATGCCACAAACCAGTTTCCAACTCATGAAGCAACGCCCTCAATGGTTAGATAAAACTCTGACTTTAAGCGGCGATAACCTCAAAGAGATTGGATTGACCTTACCTATTCTCGACCCAGAGTCTGCCTTGATTGTGCATCTAAAAAAGATGTGAATCTCTGACTCTGAGTACCCCTACAAATAAAAATCTAAATATAAAAATTATAATCGGCAGCGAGGTATTGCTGCCGCAATAACTCAACTTAAGGAAAACAAAATGTCTATTACCGTTCTGTTGTCATTTTTGTTATTTACTGGGTTTGTAGTCGCGTTTACCTACAACAAAGTGAAAAATGACAAAAACACCTCACAAGATGGTTTCTTTCTTGGCGGAAGAAGCTTAACCGGTGGCTTAATTGCCAGCTCACTTATCTTAACGAACTTGAGTGCCACCAGTTTCGTGGGCATGAGCGCACAATCTTACACCCACAACATGAGTGTCATGGGTTGGGAAGTGGCTTCTGGTGTCACCTTGGTGATTATTGCTTTAATGTTAGTTCCTCGTTATTTGAAACAAGGTATCACCACCATTCCTGATTTCTTAGAGAGCCGCTACGACATGTCGGTGAAGAAGTTTGTGACGTTACTTTTCTTGTGCCAATACGTGATCAACATTTTGCCTACCACACTTTACGCGGGCGCTGTTGTTTTGGGTGAAATCTTCGATGTTCAGGCCCTGCTAAATATTTCAGAGTTTAGTTCAATTGCACTGATTTCGGCGACGATTGGTCTACTTGGCTTCTTTTACGCGATTTATGGTGGCCTAAAGGCGGTTGTAATTGCAGATACCATTAATGGTGTAGGCTTGATTGTCGGCGGCATGATGATCCCTGTATTTGGTTTAATGGTGTTGGGCGAGGGGAGTTTCGGTGCTGGCTTAGATATTCTGCTTTATGCCGCGCCAGAGAAGCTCCAATCGGTGGGTACAGAAACCGATCCACTGCCGTTCTCAACATTGTTCACAGGTCTGCTTTTGGTGAACTTGTATTACTGGGGTACTGACCAATCTATCATTCAACGCGCATTGGGTGCTAAGAACCTGAAAGAAGGTCAGAAAGGTGTAATCCTTGCCGGTGCGATTAAGGTCATCTCTCCGCTGTTTTTGATCATTCCGGGTATCATTGCTTTCCATATGTTTGGCGCTGATGCGGGTAATCCAGACACCATGTACACCCGTTTAGTTAATGAAGTTTTGCCTAAGCCGCTAGTGGGCTTCTTCGTTGCGGTGATGTTTGGTGCGATTTTGAGTACCTTTAATGGTGTGTTGAACAGCTCAACGACTCTGTTTGCATTGAACGTGTATAAGCCGCTATTCGGACAAGGTAAAACCGATGAAGAGCTAGTGGGTAAAGGGCGTATTTTTGGTGTCGTGATTGCGATTATCTCGGTATGTATCGCACCATTCATCATGTACGCACCAGAAGGTTTGTTCCAATATCTACAAATGGTGGCAGGTTTCTTCAGTGTGCCAATCTTCACTATCGTGTTTGTCGGCTATATCTCTAAACGTGTACCAGCTGTAGCGGCGAAAGTGGCGTTGGTGGTGTTTGTAAGTTCTTACGCTGCAATGCAGTTGGTGTTCAAAACTCCGATTCACTTCCTACATCAATTAGCGATTCTGTTCGTGGTATGTACCGCGTTGATGTTCATCATTGGTTACTTTATGCCGCGTGAGTCTGAGTACGTGATGCCAGTCAATGAGAATATTGATGTGACACCTTGGGAGTTCCGTTTCGAGGCTTCGGCTATTATTCTTTACATGGTGCTTGGTGCTTACGTTATGTTCTCGGATGTGGGTTTTGTATCGGACGATCCAACCATCATGCAAGTTTATGGCGTGTGTGGCATTGTTATGTTGCTCGGTATTTTTGGACGACTAGCAAAGCGAAAGAAAGCACTTGCGACCGCGTAGATGAGTTCGGGTAATTAAAAACGAAAACGCCGCTCTTTGGAAATAGGAGCGGCGTTTTTCGATCTTGTGAAGATAAATGGAAGGCTAAAAAGTCTAAAAAGAGAATCGAGTCCATTTCTTAGCTCGCCAGCGATAGGCCATGATGATTCCACGGAACCACTCGTCCATCGCGATTGCCATCCAAGCACCCAATACGCCATAACCCCAATGCACGCCAAGCAAATAGCTCATGGCAACCCCAATGCCCCACATGCTGAGAATGCCCATTTTGATCGGGAATTTAATGTCGCCAGCAGCCTTTAGACAAGAGATAAAGATAAGGTTAAATACTCGTCCAGCTTCAAGAATGATGGAACCTGCAATCAGTGCCGCCGTTAGCGCAATGATCTCTGGATCTTGCGTGAACAGATCGAGAATTTCGAAACGGAACACATACACCATGCAGGTGATCGCGGTTGACGCGATAAAGCCAACCACAAAGTAACGTTGCACGCGCTTGGTAATCTCGTCGATCCAACCCTTACCAATGTAATAGCCTGTTTGGATTTGGCTGCCTTGACCAATTGCCAGTGCAAACGCAAAAGAGAGGCGAGCGATGTTTTGTGCGTAAGTAAACGCAGCCAGTGAAGACGTACCCATCTGCACTACAAAGAAGGTAATGCTGATCTGAGCCATGTTATAAGAGAGCACTTCTCCAGCGTTCATCGAGCCGATCTTCATGATTTTTTGATAGATGGCTTTCGGCACAGATTTAAACTGCTTCACTGGTAGATAAATCCCTTTGCTTCTGACCACACCAATCAAGATCAACATTCCGATTACTTGGCTAATGACGGTCGCGGTCGCAACCCCTTGCACGCCGTATACAGGCAAACCAAAAGGTTGATATAAGGCACAGTAGTTACCGAATACGTTGATGACACCTGCAATCATATTGATCACCATCGGTGACTTTGAATAGCCATGACTGCGCAAAATAGTGGTGAGAACCACACCTATGGTTACATTGAAGGTGAGAGCACCACTGATGAACAGGTATTCTTGCGCGTACTGTTCGACTTGAGGTTCGAGTTGATAAAGCGGGATAAAATATTCAGCAACAAGAACGGCAATCACACTCAGTAGCACACCGGCAATAATGGCCAGAATGATACTTGCTACACCCACGTGAGCGCTCTCTTGAGTGCGGGAAGCACCATTGTATTGCGCGATTAGAATACCCGTACCACTGCTGACCATGGTCGAGACAATGATCAGGAAAAAGGATATCTGAGAAATAACACCAACGGCAGACACGGCTTTGTCCGAGTATCCCGATAACATGAATACATCACTGGTGTTGAGTGCGGTTCTTAAAAGAACTTCGATAAAAATTGGCCAGGTGAGCGCAACGATTCCCATACGTTTGTTTAGGGTGGAATCAGCATTAGGCATTTAGGTTTTCTCAAAAAAGGGGTAGGCGACGCTATAGTTTAGCTATTATTTAGTAAACGACTATCAAATTAATGTCCGGAAGGCTAATAAGGATAAATAAAATTCGAATAAGTCTTCAGAATTCAATATTTCAGTGAGGGTGATGAAATTTTTGAATGGGATTTCATAGCAAGAGCACTCTTTGCTTTTTGTGAGTAAAAGCTTGCCTGTGTTAGCTGAGTACAACGAACAGAGTAAAAGGATCATGGTAGGCCAAATGGTCTAAGTGCTTGTTTTTCGCTTACGTTACTTCAGATATAAAAAAGGCACTCAGCGAGAAACTGAGTGCCAAAGTCTGAAATTTATGAGGTTAGATTTTCATTGAATTTCAGAAGACAGGTATAGGTTTTTACTTACTCTGCGTCAGTAAAGAAATCGTTGTATAACATGTATAGGTGGGCAGCACTCCAAGAGAAGTTTGGAGCACCTTGTTGTTCACCGTTTAGCGGGTTGTAGTTCTCACGGATAGGACCGTCTTGTACCAAGCCATCGGCGTGGTCGAAGAATGCGCCTGCCATTTCAATCGCATCGTCACGGTAGCCGTAGCTGTCCATACCTTTTAGGCCGAAGTAGAACTGGTCTACCCATACACGTCCACGCCAGTAAATATCTGGGCCAAATGCTGGGCTAGAAAGCGCTGCTGTGCCCAGTGGAACGTAGGTGTTGAACTCTGAGGTATCTTTCATCACAGAGACCACGGCATCAGCGTGAGCTTGTGTTGCTGCACCGTTGAACAGTGGTGACCAACCTTCAGGGCCTTTACCACGCTCGACAATCGGTTTGCCTGCGCAGCCATTGGCTAAAGGCTTGTCTTCAATACGAATGTCATAGAAGAAGTGAGTGCCTTCGTCGAACATACAGGTGTTGATGTAGTTCGATAGGTGCTCTGCTTTTTCACGGAACTCTTTCGCTTCTGCGTCTTTACCTAGAATGTCAGCCATTTCTGCTAGGTACTTGTTATCGCTGTACATGTAGCTTGCTTGGTCAACGGACTCTTGCAGCAATGAATAGCCAAGCAAAGTGCCGTCTTCAGCGCGGTTTTGAGCGAACTCAACATCCCAATCGCTGCGCTTACCACCGTTTGCAACGTATGCGTCTAGCTGGTCTTTATCAATGAAGCCAAATGCGGCTGCATCGTCACGGCCTGATTCCCAAGATGCAGCCGTTTGTGCGGGGCTCTCGATGTAATCGTAGTTGCCTTCTGCTACCACTTTATCCAGTGCTGCTTGTCCTACGACTGTTTCGTGCTTATCGCCACGAACCACGGTGAAGTACATTTCACCTTCAGGTGTGTTGTGTGCTTTGTCGCGTGCTGCGCCGTATTCTGGAACACCGTTGCCGTTGTTATCACGGTTGCGTAGCCACCAGTCGTGGTAAGCCACTAGCTTTGGATACATCTCTTCTAGCCAAGCTTCATCGCTGGTGGTCTTGTAGACTTCCATCACGGCCCATGCAGCTAGGCTTGGTTTGGTATTACGTTCGTTCCAGTTACCGCCGTCGCCGCCACGTTCTGGGCTTAGGTTGTAAGCCAATAGATCTGGCACGTAACCTTCATCCCAAGGGCGAACAGGATCGTCAGCTTGAATTTGGTAGGCAAACATCGCGCGGATGTTATCTTTCGCTACATCTGGGTTGAAGTGAGCCATTGCGTAGGCTTGCTTCCATGTGTCCCAAGGCCAAGTTTGGTTGCCCGAGAACCAACGCGCCGTCACGGATGGTGTCACAGAGTCAAACTCCATCGCACCTGCAGCGCCACGCCAGTTACCGTTTAGGGTTTCCATCGCTTTAACCGCAACACGCTCTTGCTCTGGTGTCGCGTTCGGGTTGGTTAAACCCATCTCAAGATAGCCTTCCCAACGTTCTGCTGATGCGGCTAAGAAGTCGGTAGGGTTTGCCATGATCTTTTTGATTTCAGGCTGTTCCGCTTGCGCTTCTTCTGCCGTTAGAACATGCGAGTATGTGGTGTAGATAGTCGTCGATGCTTCAATGTTTGCCGCTGAAGTAAACGCTAAACCATCAACCGTGGTTTTCGTTGGAATCGACTTGTGAACTTGGTATTCAGACTCACCAGAAGTCAGTAGATCCCATGTCGAACGAACCTTACCGAAGGTCACCTTTAGGCCATCGTCGGTTGCGACGATTTGACGGTCATACTCAGGGTAAGTTTCAGCGATTGTTTTGTCGGTTTGCGAAACGCCTTCTTTGGCGTGGGTCTTTTCTAGTAGTTCACCATCCCACACTAATTCAACCGGGGAATCAGTGGTGATTTTAGTTTCTAGTAGAGAGGTACGGTTTGAAGCAAAACGCATCGTCATTTCTACAGTCACATCGTCAGATTTTAGTGTCTGAACCAATGCGCCCGGTAGGCTGTAAGCTTCCATAGTGAAAGCCACTTTTTTGCCATCTTTGAACACGCTTAGGCGGTCGAAGTTATCAGCCATGAAGTTGATGTATTCTTCGGTAAGCAGTGCTGTACCTGGGAATCCGCCCATGCCTTCTGCACTGTCTGGCAGTAGGTGACCGTGCCATGCGCCTAGGTCGAAGAATGGGTTAAAGCGTTGGTGGTCATCGAAGTCGTAATCTCGCATGTATTCTGGCGAGCCAGTACGGTCGATAACGTTCTTAAACTCGTTGGCTTGCAGTTGCTCAGTATCAGAACTTGAGCCAGAGATGGAATTTGATGCACAACCAGTAACGACAAGGGCTGCACCGATAGCGAGAGCTGCGAATGATTTATTCAGTTTCATGATCAATTCCTGTTATTACCAGTAGAAGTATTGCATTGCGAACACCTGAGCGTCGCCGATTTCAGTGTCGCTGCCTACGCCAAAGCGGCTATCAAAAGCAGTCGCAAATGCGCCGTTGCCGTATTCGTACCAAACGCCAGCATTGATGTAAGAGGTGATCTCTTTGTCGCCATTGTCACCGTCAAAGTTTGCGTAGTTGTAGGCTGCTGATAGGTAAACGCCTTGTGCGGCTTCATACCATGCACTGGTTTGAATACCTGATTCGCTACCGAAAGACTCTTGGTTGCCTTTATCTGTATCGTGCCAAACACGAGTGGCGAAGTTTTTGTACTCAGCACCCAATAGCAATAGTTCACCACCATCGTTGTTACGAACTTCACCACCACCCATTAGGGTTAAGTCGTCGGTCATATCGTATTGAAGGTAACCATTGACCATGGCGTTCTTGTCTTTCCATTGGTCTGCAAAGTTATCGTACTTGCCGAAGTGAAGTAGGGCATCGTCTTCAGAGAAGTCAGACTCTGGCGCGAAAGAAACGCTGTAGCGAAGCTTGCCTTCTAGGTTTTGAATCTTCACACCAAGGTGCACGTCTCGCGTGTTTGAGATCGCGTAGCCGTATTCAACCGTAGGGTCACCCCACCATTGAACGTCATCTAATGAAGAGTCCATACGACCAATCATGAATTCTGTTTTGTTATCTGTGCGGTAGCCAGCGTAAAAGCGGTTGAAACCACCTTCAAAACCGCCCCAGCCGTGGCCCGTTGCCCAAGCATTGCCTTCGTCATCGGCTTGTACTGTCCAGCCCTCCATATAAGCAAGACCAAACCAATTACCGTGCTCGATAGCCAAGCCAGCTTCAATGTAAGTACCGTCTGCGTAGCGGCCTTTATCATCACCTTCGAGTGCCACGTGACCACCAAGGCCAAGCTCACCATAAAAGTTAAATAGGGTTTCAGTTTCTGTCTGAGGAGGCTGAGTATCACTGTGGTTTGCTGCGGACTCTTCCGCGTGGGCAGTGGTACTTAAGGCAGCAAGAATACAGCTTGTAATAAGAGTGTTTTTAGTAAAACTACTTTTCATTTTAATCACTTCTGTGTCGGGGTTATAAATGAAGGTTCGCAAGCAGTTCTGACTTCTAATATGGGGTGCTCTTCAAGGCGTATTGGTCAGGTTACTTACGATCGCAAAACCAATATTAATGATAATTTTGATGTTTAAAATTAATTAAGCTTAAAAGTGTGATCTATTTTTAGTAAATATTTACTTTGTTTTTATTTTGACTTTCAGTTGAATTTGCAGAGGTATGGCTAGGGTTGTAAGTATTCGGGAGGTGAATTGTTTGATGGGTGGTTAGATTGTTGGTTCGAATGTTTTGATTCTTGAATGGCTTTGATTTAATCGAGATGGTTAGTGGAAATGTACCGACAAATAAAAAGGCACTCACCAAATGTGAGTGCCTGAAGTTTAAGTCAGAGTGCCCGAAGTTTAAATCAGAGTGCAGGGTAAACTAAGCGTTCGCCGGTTCAGGTTTTGCTTCTAGTTTTTTCTCTTCTGGAGATAAGCTTTTTTCATATTTTCCGTACTTCCACCACGCGTAGCCAAGGAAGATAACAATCCCGCCCACGTTGTAGAAGATGATGGTCATGATGTCAGCACCTGTTGGGAAGGTTGACGCAAAGAAGCCAACAGTGAAAATGCCGATCAGAATCGAGACCACGGTAATGCCTGTCATACGTGAGCCCATTCTGAAATCACGAGGTAAGTGATCCAACTTCAAACGTAAATTAAGGTACGCGATCATGATGAATAGCGGTGGCAACATCGATGCTGCAGCTGTCATGTTGATAATGGTACTCATCAGATCTTGAACCGTATCGGACGCCAGTGTCGGAATGAACATCAGTGGAATCACAATCAAGAACTGAATCCAAGCCGCACGCTCTGGAACGCCTTGTTTGTTTAGAGCGACCGTTTTCTCACCGAAGATACCTTTAGGGATTTCAGAGAAGAAAATCTTAACGGGTGTTGCCGTCCACATCAGCAGAGAGCCCAGCATCGCCGTGAATGAAACCACACCAACGAAACGGTTCATCAAGATTTCAGACAGGCCAAAGTGTCTTGCTAGCCCTTCAAATACCTGAACTGAGCCGCCTGTGAATTTAAGCTCTTCACGCGAAACAAACACGTTTGCTAACACAGATCCTACCGAGTAAAGCGCACCGATGAAGATACCGGCAATGATGATGACTTTAACGAAAGACTTGTGACCGCCTTTGATGTCATTAACGTAAACCGCGACCGATTCTGCACCGCCTGCCGCCATGAAGATCCAAGTGATTACGCCAAGGAATGCCCAGTTGAAGCTTGGTGTCATGGCTTCAATGGTGATTGGGTCAGCTGGCTCGATACCGCCTACCAAAGCACCGCCAGATAACAAGATGTAAGACATCGTTAACAGCAGCATCAGTGAGGATGTTAGTGAAGTGATAGGGCCCAGTAGTTTCGCGCCGTTGTTCGAGATATGAGTCGCGACCGCAAACAAAATGGTACTCAGAATCGCGGTGGTCATTGGCGTGAATATGTACTCAAAGCCTAAGAACGCATACGACGCATAAGCGATGATTCTAGGCAGCAGAGATGTGAAGAAGAACAGGTTAACAAACCAGTAGGTGTAAGCTGAAATAAACGCCCAGCGGCCGCCTAGAGAGCTTTTAACCCAAGAGTAAACACCCGCTTCAGAGTCTTTATTCAGTGACACAAACTCTGCAACGATCAAACAAAATGGCACAAAGTAAAAGATGGTTGCTAGAAAGAACATCGGAGCCGAGGAAAGGCCGATCTCGATGTTGTTATTAATGATGTTATTGAAGCTGTATACCGCCGCGAAGGTCATAGACAGTAGGGCAAATTTGCCTATCGTACTGCGTTTATTTTCGGACATGATGTTCTCCGGTGAATCACGTTGATGATCGTTATAACTTGGTCCTAGAGAGGGAAGCTCTAGGCCGCACTTTTATTGTTATGTTGGTTTGGCAAACACCCGCTTTGTTTTGTCAGGGTTGACTCATTGTTGTTTTTATAGATTTACGATCGGACTTCTTTGGGATTTTTTTCTTTGGTATTTCAGTAAACTTATTACCAAAACAAAGAGTTAAAGATTAAGAAGTTCATTGAAGAGATTGCTTGTCTCATGAGCGACGATTTATAAGGCGTGTAGGGGCTTTTTTGTCGCTTTCTTTATATGAATCAGTTTGTCTCTTCAGCAAGAAGATTAAAGATTAAGCGGCGGGAAGTTAATCGAAATTGATCAAATATGTGACCTTGAGTAAATAAATTTAGTTAATGTTTTACCTTGGTTTTTATTTGAGTTTTATTACCTATTAATTGGTGTTTTTCGTGAACTGAAACCTTGACGGAACGCCGTTTTTATTTTTGGGGTTTTTGTTTTAATTATCTGATTTAAAACAAAAAAAGCGCCAATTAAGGCGCTTTTAACTAGATGTATAGATTCTGGATTACGACTGCTTAGCCGTTTCTAGCTTTGCTTCTTTACCTGCTTGCTTCTTTTCAAAGCGAGAGATCCACCACCATGCGATACCAGAGAATACCGCTGTCATGAAGACGTTGATTAAGAAGGCTTGAACAAGGTCAACACCTGTCGGGAATGCCGATGCTGTCATGCTCACAATGAAGATACCAATCAGTACCGATACTACTGCCATACCTTGAACTCGAGTACCCATGCGGAAATCACGCGGTGTGTCGTCGTGTTTCAAGCGGAATACAAAGTAGGCCACCATGATGAAGATTGGCGGTAGCATTGCGGTACCTGCTGTTAGATTGATTGCTGTATTCATCATGTCTTGTACAGATTCAGAGCCGAAGCCGTTCACCACAAGCATCACGAATACAAACGCGAACTGCCACCAAGCTGCACGTACTGGCACGCCGTGTTCGTTAAGCTCTGTTGTCTTCTCGCCGTAAACACCTTTAGGGATTTCAGAGAAGTGAATTTTTACTGGAGCTGCTGTCCACATCATCATCGAACCGAACATAGCAACGAATAGGATAATACCGACGAAGCGACCCGTTAGAGATTGTGAAATGTCGAAGTAGTTCGCCATACCTGTGAAGATTTCAACCATGCCGCCAGCGTAGGTCAGTTCATCACGAGCAACGAATACGTTTACTAGAAGAGAGCCCACTGCGTACATTGCGCCGATTGCGATACCTGCACCAATGATAACCTTGATGAAAGACTTGTGACCGCCCTTAACATCGTTTAGGTAAGCGGCTGCGGTTTCTGCACCACCGGCTGCTTGGAAGATCCAACACATGATACCTAGCGTTGCCCAGTTGATGGTCGGTGTCATTGCTTCAAGCGTGATTGGTTCTACTGGCTCATGGTTGCCGCCCAGTGCCATTAGTGCACCGATAACGTAGATTGCAAACAGAGCGAATACACCGTAGGCCACGATCTCGGCAATCTTACCTAGCCAGCTCGCGCCTTTGGTTGAGATGTGAGTTGCTGCAGCAAACAGAGCAATCGAGATAGCCGATGTGACGACTGGCGAGAAGGCGTATTCATAGCCCAACATCGCGTAAGACGCATAGGCGATTACGTTTGGTAGCAGGGATACAAACCAGAAAAGGTTTACGAACCAGTATAGGAAGGAACCTAGGTAGGCTGCTTTTGAGCCTAGCGGTTTTTTAAGCCAGTCGTACATGCCTGACTCGGAATTTTTATTTGCTGATACGAATTCAGCAATAATGAATACGAACGGAATGAAGTAAATAAGGGTCGCAAGCAAAAAGATAGGAGCGGAACTCAATCCCAATTCGATGTTGTTGTTTACAATGTTGCGAACGTTAAATACCGCTGCAAATGTCATGGAGAGTAGGGCAAATTTGCCTAACTTACCGCGTACAGATTCAGACATAGTGTCCTCCAAGGGTCACGTAATTATAGTCGTTATATCTTTAAGCTTCCTTGTAGGGAAGAAGCATAAAGGCGTTTGCAGTGTGGCTGAGTCTTAAACGGCAAGCCTCAGTCACACTGTGAATAGATCTTGTGGTTGCTATTTTCGGCTGTTTGGCTTCGGTAGCTTAATGTCGGTTACTTATTTAGCTTCCGTTACTTACTTATTAAGGAAGTAGCCGTCTTCAATGGTCACTTTCAGCACCACTTTGCGAACTCGGTTGTCACCGTGAAAGCGGTAAGCTTTGCTGTTGTCAAAGATCGCCACTTGGCCTTCAGCTAGCTCACGAGTTTCACCGTTCCCCATTAGGTGTTCGCGGTCGGTTTCATCGCTATAAGCTTGGATCTGCTCTAGCTCTGATTTCGCTGCGAATTCAACCGTTTCACGGCCTTCTAGGTAGTAGTGCACGTCGAAGTAACGACGATTACCGGTGAAGTTTTCTGTGTTACGAGCCACACCGTCTTCAATCATGTAAGCTAGTGAATCACCAATTGAATACATCACGCCATCTTTGATGTTTCCGATGTTTTCAATCGCTTCTACACAGCGTTGCCATTTACGACCATCGCGGTAGACGACTTTAAATTGTTCTAAGTTCTCTAAAACGATCATCGCTTATGCCTCGTTCAGTTGTGGTTGAGCTTTTGGTGCATTCACCGTAAAAAACTCATCGCCAAAGTTGTGATTGATTAGGTGCTGCGCATCGCAATCGCCTGCTTGGAATGGAATCAGAGTTAAACCGTAGCGGAACCCGTCCATGTAAACGCGGTAAGAATCGAGCACTTCGCTGCCCCAAGAGTTAGAGCCTAAGCCCATCACTTGGTGATCTAGGTTTAACGTGATGTAACCGCTTTTCTCTAGCTCAATGGTGTGTTGTGCTTGGTGCAGGTTTTGGTTGGTGTAGAACCATGCGCTGAAGTTGATTTCTTGCTGTGGTTTTACTGCAATACCATTACCCGCGCGGCTTGAAAGCGCAGCCCAACGAACGTGTTGGCGGTTGCCGTTGTTCTGTGGGAACGGGTAGTTCTCGAACATGTCTGCAACGGTTGATTGGTACACATCAATCATGTTGGCTTGCTTGCTGTCTTGGTAGTTCTCTTCAGGGCCGCGTCCGTAATATTGGACTTGGTCGAAGTCGCCGTTGATGCCCATATCAAAACCAATCACAGGAATTACATGAGGGTACTCACCGTAACGTTCGCCGCTTAGCTCAACGTTCAATTGGCCTTCAGCATTAACTTGGTAGCGATATTCACAACGCATGCCGAAATCGAATACTGGTGGAGCAATGATGCTGGTGGTGGTGATCTCTACCTTGCCATTTACCTGTTCAACGTTAACGCATTCAAGGTCAATGCTACGGAAGTGCTCCTGCATAATTTGCAAGTGTGCAGGCTCCCAGTAACCATCGTGCTCTTGTTTATGGTTATCGATCATTGGCTTGAAGAAGTTGATTCGTGGTTCTGACTTAATCATCTCTTCGCCATTGACCAACCATGACGTCAGCTTGCCGTTCACTTTCGAGAAGTTCAGTGCGAAGTTGTGGCCTTTGATTAGGTAAGCTAAACGAGACTCTTCCACATTCAGTGCTGTCGCATTGTTGTTAGTGAAGGCTTCTAGCTGTGCTGTGTTCTCTTTCACTTGGAATTGATACACCGCGATGTCGTGGTTCGCTTCGCTGTAAGGCGTACGAGAATCCTTGCGCACGGTAAAGTTCACAAACACTTCGCGCTCATCAAGTTGTGGCAAGTTAAGTGTCAGTTCACGGCTCGAGTTTTCTGCCAGTTCTTCAATCTTGATGTGTTGCACAGCAATGGTTTCACCTTCAGCACGGATTTCCGCAGTGATGGTGTAGTCATCGATGTTTGAGAACCAAAGTTTGTTGTCTACCGTGAAGGTGCCCGTTTGTGCATCGAAATCGCGAAGCTTCACTGGGGCAATCACTTGCTTGTACTCTTTCAAGCCAGGGCCTGGCGTTTGGTCTGGGTAGATCAAACCGTCCATGCAGAAGTTGTAGTTGTTCGGGTAGTCACCGTAGTCACCGCCGTATTTGTAGAACTCTGTGCCTGCTTCATCACGCGCTAGAATGCCGTGGTCACACCATTCCCAAACGTAGTGACCTTGAATTGCATCGTGCTTGTAGAACACGTTTTGGTATTCGGTTAAGCCACCTGGGCCATTACCCATTGCGTGTGCGTATTCACAGATAATGCGTGGTTTTTCGTGTGGGAATTCACCGAAGGCATTCATCAGTTGAGCACGTGAGTACATGGTTGAAATGATGTCGACCACTTCAGCATCGCGGTCTTCTTCATAGTGAACCAAGCGGGTGTCATCAATCGCTTTTGCCGCATCGTACATAGAGCGGATATTGCAGCCGTAGCCTGATTCGTTACCTAAAGACCACATGATGATAGAAGGGTGGTTCTTTTGAGCGTGGATATGACGTTCGATACGTTCAACAAACACCGCTTCCCATGCTGCATCGTTAGTGATGCGGCTTAGGTTGCCAACGTTAGCAAAGCCGTGAGTTTCGACATCGGTTTCACCCATCACGAACAGGCCGTAGATGTCACACAGTTCGTAGAAACGTGGGTCATTCGGGTAGTGCGCAGTACGTACTGAGTTGATGTTGTGTTGCTTCATCAACACCAAGTCTTTCTCAACGCGATCCATGCCCACAGCACGACCTTTCAGGTGGTCGTTGTCGTGACGGTTTACACCATGCAGCATCACGTATTTGTTGTTGATGTAGAACAGACCATCGCGAACTTTAATGTCTCGGAAACCAACGCGCTGTGGAATCACTTCTAGCACTTCGCCGTCTGTGTCTTTTAGCGTCAGCAACAGTTGGTAAAGGTATGGGTTTTCAGCATTCCATTGAACAGGGTTCACGACATCGATAGAGAATTGAGTGTTCGCATTGCCGCCAGTCTGTTGGTTAGGAACAGTTAAGTTATCTACTGAGCCTTGGGAGATAACTTGGCTGCCATCAAGCAATGCGTACTCAAGAGTTGCGTTAGTCGCTGCTGCTAGGTTTTCTAGAGCAACGTTGCACGAAAGGGTCGCGCTTTGGTAAGCGTCGTCAAAATCAGTACGAACCATTAGGTCTTGAACGTGAAGTTGTTCTTTACCAACAAGGTAAACATCACGGAAGATGCCGCCTGTCCACCACATGTCTTGGTCTTCAATGTAGGTGGAGTCTGCCCACTGCATCACGCGAATAGAAAGTAGGTTGTTGCCCGCTTTTACGTGGCTAGAGATATCGAATTCAGCGGTTAGGCGGCTGCCCTTGCTGAAACCAACGTACTCACCATTTACGTAAACTTCGAAGTAGGTCTCTACGCCATCGAATTTAATAATGGTTTGTTTCTCGTTCCAGCTGTCGCCAAGGAAGAACGAACGTTGGTATGCGCCTGTCGGGTTATCTGACGGTACGAAAGGTACATCAATTGGGAATGGGAAACCTTCATCTGTGTACTGAAGATCGCCGTGGCCTTCCATCTGCCACATATTTGGCACCGTAATGTGGCCCCAATCGCTCATCTCTTGAGAGTAAAACTCTTCAGGAACCAAGAGCGGGTTAGTGAAGTAGCTGAAATTCCATTGACCACTTAGTAGTTGGAAGTGGCTGCTTAGTTCACGTTGAAATGTTTTAGCGGTTTTTTCTGATGCGTATGAGAAGAAGTAAGCACGTGGTGCCATACGGTTCTCATGTAAGTTCAGGAAGTTTTCCCAGTTGTTCACGTTGCCTCTCTCTCGGTCTGAATGCAGTTTGCTGACCGACGTTCTTATGCGTAATTGGGTCGTAGTGAATACGAGTATTTTTGGATTGAGGTAATTATTAGTAAAAGTTTTACTAAATGAAAATGGTGAAAACGTTTTACTTTAACTTCATCACGTTTTTTATGGTCTTTTTACGGTGCTGTGTGATCCACTTAAAAGAATGCTATTGGCTGATTTATGTAGCAGATTAAAGAGGGGGATACGTGGAGATTGATGTATGTGACGGGCACAAAAAAGGCCACCTTCAACAAAGGTAGCCTTTATTTATCTACTTGATATATTTAATTATTTTGTTGTATCGCGCAGCTTGAGTTTGCTTGGTACATAGACACGTAGTGGGATGGTTCGGCCGTCGCGTACTTTCTCAATCAGCAGATTAACGCCTTGAATTCCCATCAATTCAGAGTGAATACGAACAGTTGATAAAGATGGGAAGGTAAATTTAGCTGTTGGGATGTCGTTTACACTGATCAGCGCAATATCTTCAGGGATGTTTAATCCGTGCTCATGAACTGCTCGTAAAACGCCAATTGCGATGGAATCTGACGCAATAAACATGGCTTTAGGGTAGTCGCCCGTCGCGAGCATCTGTTTTGCAAGCTTGTAACCTGATGAGCTAGAGAAGTCACCACGGTAGATGTCTTGCTCACTGACAACGTTCTTGAGGCCACCATATTCAGCAAAAGCGACTTCACGAATATCAGGGGTATTGACGTCGTCTTGGCCACCAATAAAGCCGATGCGCTCATAGCCTTGGTTGATAAAGAAGTTGGTGATCTCTTTGCTGATCAAAGCCAGGTCGATATCGACAGAGTCATAAGGTTCTGAGTGATCGGTAAAATCGACATAACAGATATTATCGCTCAGCTTTTTAGCTTGCTCGATAACCTCTGGTGTCATTCTACCCACCAACAAAACACCTGTGATTGGTGCTGAATTGATCTGTATTTTACTTTCATAACAGTTGGTTAGCTTAACTTCCATCTTTTCACATTGGGTTTCAATCCCGTGGCGAATCGATAGATAGTAAGGGTCGTTAACTTCCGCTTCTTGCTTGTAGTTATACAGTGCTAGGAAGTGATGGTTTTGTTTTTTACTGCTAACGGTTTTTCGTGAGCTGCTGGTTTTGTATTCCAACTTCTCTGCAATTTCAAAGATACGCCTTTTGGTCTCTTCCTTGACGCTTAATGTTGGATCTTCATTGAGAACCCTTGAAACTGTAGCCAATGATACATTCGCTTCAGTCGCGATATCTTTTAACGTTGCCATACTCACTTCCTGTTATTGGAACATTGCGCTGCTTTGAAATTGGTATTTAGTAAAAAAGCAATGCACCTCTTTATTCTACAGACCTATTGTAATCAAACTGGACGTCATTGCATTAACTTTTAGTAAAATAAATGCTCAACTCATCTGTGATGTCTCAAATCTAACTATCTATAATTATCTTATTAAAATTCAATGAATTAGAGGTTAACAGCTATGCGTTCTCTCTATGTCATGATCAGTTCCAATGATGAAATTCAGTGTAAACGTTTACACTTCGTGGTTTTGATCACAGAATTATAGTCAAAATGGCTGCTACTATTTCTGACATACGGTGCTACTGAGCTGAATATCAGTTCGAGTTAGCCCACGAATGACGACAAAGAGAGGTTGATTGTGAAAGTACTGGTTACGGGCGGCATGGGTTACATCGGAAGTCATACATGCATTCAAATGATACAGGCAGGTATGGAGCCGATCATTGTTGATAACCTTTGCAACAGCAAAGAGCTAGTGCTGAAACGAATCGAATCGTTAACTGGCAAGCGACCAACGTTTTATCTTGGCGACATTCGTGACCAATCTTTTCTAGATGGCGTGTTTTCAGAAAACGATATCCAAGCGGTGATTCACTTTGCTGGCCTGAAAGCGGTAGGGGAGTCGGTGGCTAAGCCTTTGGAGTACTACGATAACAACGTTAATGGTTCACTAGTGTTAGCTCGAAGCATGAAGAAAGCGGGCGTGAAAAGCATCGTATTTAGTTCTTCGGCTACCGTTTACGGTGATCCAGAAGTAGTGCCGATTACTGAAACTTCACCAACTGGCGCGACAACTAACCCTTATGGTCGCAGCAAATATATGGTGGAAGAGTGCTTGAGCGATCTGTTCAACGCGGAGAACGACTGGAGCGTCACTTTACTGCGTTACTTCAATCCAGTTGGCGCACATCCATCGGGCACTATGGGTGAAGACCCACAAGGTATCCCAAATAATTTAATGCCGTTTATTGCTCAAGTAGCCGTCGGTCGCCGTGAAAAACTGGCTGTTTTTGGAAACGATTACCCAACAGTCGATGGAACAGGCGTTCGTGACTATATTCATGTAATGGATTTAGCGGACGGTCACGTCGCAGCACTAAAAGTGGTTGGCGAGAAAGCGGGCTTACACATTTACAACCTAGGTACGGGCAAAGGCTCAAGTGTACTCGAGATGGTTGAAGCCTTCGCACAAGCATCGGGCAAACCGGTTCCTTATGAACTTTGCCCACGCCGCGCAGGTGACATTGCCGAATGTTGGGCAAGTACTGAAAAAGCAGAGCGCGAGCTTGGCTGGAAGGCGACGCGTAGCGTGATGGAGATGACGGCGGATACATGGAATTGGCAGTCGAATAACCCACAAGGTTACTAAAGAACTTTTAAGCTATTGAAAAAATAGAGATTCCAGATATCTCGTGCCTTTATTCTGGAATGACGGATGAGCATAAGGCTATGAAGTGGTGGCCTTTGCACAAATAGCACAACGAGATTACACGTCATTCCCTACAGCGAGGCACGAGCGTGATAGGGAATCTCCTTGTAGAAGAATTATTCATCTTGGTGAATTGACCAAGACACAAAATTTGAGAGCAATCTAAACATGTCAAAAGTTGAATTTAACCCAGTAGACCATCCGCACCGTCGTTATAACCCATTAACGGGTCAGTGGATCTTAGTATCACCGCACCGAGCAAAGCGTCCTTGGAGTGGCCAAGATGAAAAACCATCGACCGCGCAGCTTCCTGCGTACGAGAAAGAGTGTTTCTTGTGCCCAACCAATACGCGTATCTCGGGCGACGAAAACCCAGATTACGACGGCACTTACGTATTCAGTAATGATTTCGCGGCCTTGATGCCCGATTCGCCTGACGCTCCAGAGTCTGAAAACCCTCTATTCAAGACTCAAGGTGTTCGCGGGTTGAGCCGCGTGATCTGTTTTTCTCCGGACCACAGCAAAACGCTGCCAGAGTTACCAGTAAACAAGATTCGCGGTGTTATCGACACATGGAATGAACAGATTGAAGAGCTAGGTAAAGACTACCTATGGGTTCAAGCGTTTGAAAACAAAGGCGAGACCATGGGCTGTTCTCAGCCACACCCACACGGTCAGATCTGGGCAAACAGCTTTTTGCCCAACGAGATTGAACGCAAAGAGAAACTGTTAAAAGAGTACTTTGAACAACAAGGTTCGAATCTTTTAGTGGATTACGTTGAATCTGAAATGAAAGACGGCTCTCGCACTGTGGTTGAAACTGAACATTGGATCGCTGTGGTGCCTTATTGGGCTGCGTGGCCATTTGAAACCATGTTGCTACCAAAAACACACATCCGCCGTATGAGCGAACTGACTGACGAACAACGTGATGATCTAGCGCTTGCGATTAAGAAGCTGACTAGTCGTTACGACAACTTGTTCCAGTGCTCATTCCCTTACTCAATGGGCTGGCACTATGCGCCGTTCTTCGAAGAAGGTACGGACATCGATCACTGGCAACTGCATGCATTGTTCTACCCGCCGCTACTACGCAGCGCATCGGTTCGTAAGTTCATGGTGGGCTACGAAATGTTGGCTGAGTCTCAGCGTGATTTAACTGCAGAACAAGCGGCGCAGCGTCTTCGTGATTTGAGTGACGTTCACTATAAAGATCAGGAATAGCCTGTTTCGTAGATAACGAGTGAGATTCCTGATATCTCGTCCCTCGATTCTGGAATGACGGCAGGTGAAAGGCTGATGTTGTCATTCCCTACCGTGAGAGACGAATGAGATAGGGAATCTAAAAGAATTAAAGTGGTGCCGTGAAGGGGCCATAACCAATTGAACAAAGAGTTTAACCAGAGAGTTTACTTATGTCTGACCTAATCCAAAACGTGAAAGCATCTTTTGAGCAAGTCCTTGGTTACCAAGCGACTCATATTATCCAAGCACCAGGTCGTGTGAACCTGATCGGCGAGCACACTGACTACAACGATGGTTTTGTTCTACCGTGTGCCATTAACTACCAAACGGTAGTCGCCGCGGCTAAGCGTGACGACAACATTGTTCGCGTAGTATCAGTGGACTACGGTAATGCAGTCGATGAGTTCGATTTAACTCAAGAGATCACATTCCAACAAGACAAGATGTGGGCTAACTACATTCGTGGTGTGGTGAAGTGCTTAAAAGGTCGCGGCTTTGAATTTACAGGTGCAGACATCTCTGTAACGGGCAACGTGCCTCAAGGTGCAGGTTTAAGTTCTTCTGCGGCGCTGGAAGTGGTGATTGGTCAAACATTCAAGGTGCTTTATAACCTAGAGATCAGCCAAGCTGAAGTGGCGCTAAATGGTCAGCAGGCCGAAAACGAATTTGTGGGCTGTAACTGCGGCATCATGGACCAAATGATCTCTGCAGAAGGTCGCGCAAACCACGCGATGCTTTTGGATTGTCGTAGCCTAGAGACTCAAGCGGTTTCAATGCCAGAAGATATGGCTGTGGTTATCATTAACTCAAACAAGAAACGCGGCTTAGTCGACAGCGAATACAACACACGTCGTGAACAGTGTGAAGAAGCGGCGCGCATCTTTGGTGTTCCGGCACTTCGTGATGTGACCATTGAGCAATTCAAAGCGAAAGAGTCTGAATTGGATGAAATGGTCGCGAAACGTGCTCGTCACGTGATTACTGAAAATGACCGTACTGTTGAAGCGGCTCAAGCTCTACGCACTCATGATATGAAGCGTATGGGCGAGTTGATGGCTGAATCGCATGCATCAATGCGTGATGATTTTGAAATCACGGTGAAAGAGATTGATGCGCTGGTTGATATGGTCAAAGAAGTGATCGGTGAACAAGGTGGCGTGCGTATGACTGGCGGTGGTTTCGGTGGTTGTATTGTGGCATTGGTTCCACCTGCATTGGTTGATGAAATCAAAACAACCGTTGAGCAGAAATATCAAGCGGCGACGGGTCTAAAAGAATCTATTTATGTGTGCCAAGCGAAAGACGGAGCAGGCTTAGTTGAAGTAATCTAACGGCTTCGAGATTTAATATAGAGCTTACCAAGTAAAAAGATCATGGTAGGCCAAATGCTAAAGCCTTTACTTCAGGTAGAGGCTTTTTACTGGCACTAGAAGGAATTTAGAATGACACAAGAGCAAAACCTGCATCAATCCATGACGCAGACTCCTGCCTATGATGGCCAACCCGCTCAGTTAGTGACGCTATCAAATACGCATGGCATGCAAGTGACATTCATGGATATTGGTGCAACATGGTTGAGCTGTATCCTGCCAGTAAAAGGAAACAAAAGAGAAGTTTTGTTGGGTGTTAACTCAATGGAGAACTTCGATAAACAAGCCAGCTATATGGGCACAACTGTTGGCCGTTATGCTAACCGCATTGCTAATGGTCGTTTCAAAATTGATGGTCAGAATTACAAGCTGGAAACCAACCAAGCGGGCAATACCTTACATGGTGGCCCGAACGGGTTTGATAAACGCCGTTGGAATATTGCCGAGCAAACCGAAACGTCAGTGGTGTTTACTCTTGAGTCTCCTGATGGCGACCAAGGATTTCCGGGGAATTTGAATGTGTCGGTGCGTTATGACATCACCGAAGACAATCGAGTTTCCATTAATTACTCTGCAACCACAGACAAGCCGACTGTAGTCAACCTAACGAATCATGCGTACTTCAATCTACTTGGCGCTGAAGCTGGACACGATTGTTTGTCACACATTGTCAGTATCAATGCTAATCAGTTCTTACCGACCAATTCGGTGGGTATTCCGTTAGGTAACCTTAAATCAGTGAAATCGACCAGCTTTGACTTCAATCAGCCTATGATGATCTCAGAGCGTTTGTTGGGCGATGAACAGCAGAAAGCAGCAAAGGGTTACGACCACTCTTTCTTATTGGCTGATGGCTGCAAACGCACTCAATGCGCCGCGACCGTAACCTCACCGGATGCGCTCGTCACACTAAAAGTATTTTCAACCAAACCTGCGATGCAGCTATACACCGGAAACTGGCTTGGTGGCACACCAAACCGAAGTGGTGGCAGCTATGAAGACTACGCTGGTTTGGCGCTAGAAACCCAGTTCTTACCTGACTCTCCTAACCACCCAGAGTGGAAGCAGGACAGTTGTATTCTCAAGCCTGAACAAGAATATAACTACAGTACCTGTTACCAGTTTGAATTTTCGGGGGATTCTTCAAACTAGTACGCTCTAGCTCAAAGCGGTTACGTCAATATCTTTTGTTTGTGAATAGGACGATGTGAATTATCGCGTTGTTCTTGGGGGATGAGCAAAAGTGGCGCTCAACAAGAGTGCGGTTTATTAAGCGCGATTGTTGAGTATCTGAGTAAGGTAGGAAAGCCCTAACAGAAGCGATTCTGTTAGGGCTTTTTTTTGTTTATTGCTTGATGAGTCGACCAGAACCTAGACTTTCTCTACCGAATTACGGCGTACCAGAGTTGGAGAGAACATCATTGGTTCAGTTGAGGTGTTTTCACCTTTGGCTAAGTGCAACGCGAGTCGTGTCGCTTTCTCTGCCATCATCTGAATCGGGTAGCGAATAGTGGTGAGCTTTGGATGAACATAGCGGGCAATCAAACCATCATCGAAACCGATGATCGACATTTTGTCTGGCGCTTGAATACCGTTTTCATCAAGGACAGACAAAGCACCAGCCGCCATGTAATCGTTGTACGCCACAATGCCAGTGATTGGCAGTGACTTAGTCAGAAGGTTAGTCATGGCGTATTCGCCACCGTCACTGGTCGGCGCTGAGTATTCAATATAGCTGTCAGAGAGCGCTATTTTGTAATCTGAGAGTGCCGCTAAGTAACCTTGGATACGCTCATCGGCATCTTCAATGCTATGCGATGAGGCGATACAGGCAATGTTCTTATGGCCATGGCGGATCAGATATTCCGTCGCAAGATACGCACCTTTTTTGTTGTCTAAGAAAATACAGTGGTTGGCAATCTCAGCAATATAACGGTTGATCAGTACTAAGCCTTTGACCTCTTTTGCATAGGCAATCAGTTCTTCGTCGGTGAGGCCTTTAGAGTGGATCACCAGGGCGTCACAACGGCTGTTAATCAGCAATTCAATCGCTTGTCTCTCTTCTTCACGATCGTGCGAGCCATTACCGACAAGGATATGTTTTCCGTTCTCACGAGCGACATTGTCGACAGCCTTAACCAGCGTGCCAAAAAAGGGATCGGAGATGTCACCGACCAATACACCAACAGTGTTCGTGCTTTGGCTTACCAGCGCTCGAGCATTGGCATTCGGGCGATAGCCGAGTTTAGACATCGCTTTAGTTACAGACTCTACCGAGCTTGTACTCGCCTTGGGAGACTTGTTGATCACTCGAGATACGGTTGCAACAGAAACACCAGCTTCCTTTGCTACATCTTTAATTGTTGCCATTTTTAACCTCTATACATTGCTGCATCTATTTAACACCGACAATGATAGTAAGGCAACGAAACTCTCATTTTACTTCCAGTAATGAGATCTTTACCGCTTGTAATTATTAGGCTTAATGCTAGTGTAAACATTTACATTTTACTTAATTTTAGTAAATAATTTAATGAGTGAAAACAAATCAATATAGGAAGTGAGAAATGGATACTGTCTCTTATGGTGACTTTGCTAAGTTAGAAATGCGTGTGGGTAAGATCATTGAGGTTGTTCGTCATGAAAACGCCGACAAGCTGTACATCGTGCAAGTGGATGTTGGTGACAAGACGCTACAAACGGTGACCAGCCTAGTTCCTTACTACACAGAAGAGGAGTTGATGGGTAAGCAAGTTGTTGTTTTGTGCAATCTAGCGAAGGCGAAGATGAGAGGCCACACTTCTGAGTGCATGTTGCTATGTGCAGAAACGGAAGATGAATCTGAAAGTGTATTGCTAACCCCTGAACGTGCTATGCCAGCAGGTATTCGTGTCGTTTAAGCTCGCTTTAGGTTGGTGAGCCTATGTGTTCACCAACCTAAATCAACTAGCTGCGTACAGTTAGTATCAAGCCATCAATCACACTGTGATGGTGATCGGAAACCCCAGCAAGGTTGCCGTATTTAGGCTGGTGGCGATCATTTTCTAATGGGTGGTGCCAACCTTGTGTGTGTTTAACGAAGTGCGCCGCAAAGCTTTCAGACACCTCTAAACATCCTGCTAATACAGTATCGACGTAGGTTTGAACGATAGGGCTGTTTTCGCAAGGTGCTTCAATCTCGTCTTTGATGTAAACCCAGATCGGTTGATCCTGTTTGAATTCATCTTGGCTTTCTATCTGAGAGGCCTTTAATTCGATACGGTGATAACCACGCTCACGGCGATCAAACTCAGCCAGTGCAATATCATCCACCTCAAGCAACACACCATTCACTTGTCCTTCGCCGAGATTGACGATCAAAGGGGATAAGACATAGCTGTCATCGATCTTGCTCCAATGGCGAATCAAGCCATGAACAATCGCAGGGATCGCTTGCCCTGTCTGACCGGTAAGCTGACGTGAAGATGAGTTGATTAAACTGCCATAACCAAAAATATACATCGCATTCCTTGTCTGAGTTGTTCCATTTAAGTCTAGTCTTACTATATGTGGCGAGATACCAAAAGTCAGTAAGTTTCTATTTATACATGTATATGTCTTTATGACTCTTTTGGTTGTGTTTTTTTGACTTATTTATTGGCTATTGAATCTCGTGAGTCGCTGTTTTTACTGGTTTTATCTAATTGGCGCGTTTCATGCAATGTGATCTGCATATTGCATCGGATTTGATGCACACAAAATTTGGTTTAGGTAATACCTTGGCCGCTTATCTGAGAATTAGGAGCGAGTTTGTTAAATATCACAGATAAAAGTGTAGAAGACGCGATTCCAGCCTACCTGCGTTTAGGCTTTCGACCTTTCTTCTTTTTAGGCAGTCTCTATGCAGTGATCGCGATTGTCGCTTGGGTCATCATGTTCCAAAACGGTCAGCCTGAGATTTTAAAAGTTCCCGCACTGTGGTGGCACGTGCATGAGATGCTGTTTGGTTTCTCAATGGCGATAGTGGTCGGTTTTGTGTTAACGGCAGTACAAACCTGGACGGGTGTCAATGGCACCAAGCATTATCGATTAGCTGCGCTAGTCGGTTTGTGGCTCGCACCTCGTATTCTGTTTTGGACACCCGCTCCGTTATGGCTGATCTCGTCGGTTGAGGCGCTGTTCTTAATCTTCGCCGCCTACGAAATTGGTTTCCGAGTCGTGAAGTCGAAAGGCTGGAAGAATCTATTCTTTGTGCCACTGTTTATATTGGCTATCGTGGCGAACTTTGCTAGTTACGCGACCATTAAGGGGATGCCTCCATTCCCATCGTCTGCAGTTTGGCAGGCTATGTTGTGGTGGTTTACCTTGCTGTTATCAGTGATGGGTGGGCGAGTAATCCCATTCTTCACAGCGCGTCGTTTTGATTTCGAAAAAGCGCAGCCCTTGGTTTGGTTGGAATGGTTAGCCAATCTACCTTTGGTTGGCTTATTTGTGTTGAGCTTCTTCCCATTGACCTTTGCTCAAGTCGGCAATGAGTTGATGGTATTTGCAGGTGTGACACAGTTGGTGCGCTTTATCCGCTGGAAGCCTTGGACAACACTATCAGAACCCTTGGTGTGGTCGCTGCATGCGGCTTACCTATGTATCCCTCTCAGCTTGCTGTTACGCGGTTTGCTAGATAACCCGTTCGCGAGCCATAATATGCTGCACTTGTTTGCGATTGGTGGCTTGAGCGGTTTGATTCTGGCGATGATTACGCGCGTGACAATGGGACACACTGGTCGTGCGATTTACAAAGGACCAAGCATGGCGCTAGCCTTTTCAGCGATATTTATTGCCGCGCTGGTTCGTAGCTTAGGTGTGATTTTCTTCCCTGCTTACTTGTTTGAGATGGTTAACATCAGCGCGGGTTTATGGACATTGGCGTTTGGTCTGTTTATCTGGAAATTCGGCATGATGCTGTTAACACCACGAGTAGATGGCCATCCGGGCTAATTTAATCTCAGCCTATTGATTAATAAAGGGAAGCGTTGAGCTTCCCTTTTTTGATCGAAATAAACTGTTATGAACTTATTGAGTATTCGCTACCAAGTATTGGCGTACCTGTGTAATGAGGTCTTCTTTGGCATGAGGGGAGATGAAACTGGCTTCGATGGCATTAATACTGAACTGGGCTAATTCTTGATGAGTGACAGGATGAGCGTTGGCAACCGCTAGGAAGTTATCATTCATGTAGCCACCGAAGTAAGCGGGATCATCGGAATTGATGGTGACACAGAGTCCTTTTCTCAGCAACTCGACGATGTTGTGCTCTTGCATGGTATCAAATACCTTGAGCTTGGTGTTCGACAACGGGCAGACCGTCAGTGGTGTGCGTTTAGCGATTAACTGTTCCATCAGCTCTTCATCTTCAACACAGCGAACACCATGATCAATTCGAGTAATGCTTAATAAGCTCAGTGCATCGATAATATTTTGTGCGGGGCCTTCTTCTCCTGCGTGTGCGACAGTTAGGAACCCTTGGTTGAGCGCTTCTTGAAAGACATGCTTAAACTTATCTGGCGGATTCCCCTGTTCTGATGAATCTAGTCCAACGGCAATGATCTTATCTTTATAGGGGAGGGTTTGTTTGAGTGTTTCAAAAGCGCTGTCTTCATCGAGATGACGCAAAAAGCACATGATCAGTTGACTGCTTATCCTAAGTTCATGTGTAGCTTGGTCGAGTGCTTGAGTAATGCCAGTGATAATTGTGTCGAAAGCGACTCCTCGCTCGGTATGGGTTTGCGGGTCGAAGAAAATCTCAGTGTGAACCACATTGTCTTGTTGGCACCTTAGTAGATAAGCCCAAGTGAGGTCGTAAAAATCCTGTTCGTGGATCAGCACGTTTGCGCCTTGGTAATAGATGTCGAGAAAGGACTGAAGATTGTGGAATTGATAGGCGTCTCGTACTTGGTCAGGGTTCTCAAAGGGAATCGATACGTTATTACGTTTGGCGAGTTGGAACATCAACTCTGGCTCTAATGTGCCTTCTATATGTAAGTGCAGCTCAACCTTAGGTAAATTTTTGATGAAGCTATCCATAGCAACTCCTTAGCTATTTTAATTATGGGCGGAGTAGGTGAGATACTAGAGTCTATAAACCTGAGCAAGCAGGTATCTCTTTCATTTATCTCTGTTTGAGCATAGTTCATTTCATTGTTATCGATAAAATAGGATAGAAGTTGATGGTGAACCGAGAGTTATGAACCGATTGAAATTAGGCGCAAACGATTTGCAGCATTGGAGTGTGATCCGCTGCAAATATTTGCAGCAATATTCATTGATTTGTGCTCTAATACCGCGCTTACCAAGGGATGGTGTTAAAAGATGCTCACTTAGATGGAGTTATCAAAGTTGACCGATCCCTTAATGATCTCCCTTAGGAAAAAATAGAACATGTCTAAGAACAAAAAATTTGATATCCGCCTTACAGAAAAACGCAACGGTTGGTGTGCAGAGATTACTCGTCAAGTAACGTCTCGCAGCACTACAGTATCTAAGCGTGAGTCTGGTTTCGAAACTGAAGCTCTAGCACAAGAGTGGGCAGAGAAAGAGCTAGCATCTTTCATCGCTAACCAAGCTGAACGTAACGAGCGTAAATCAGAGCAACGTAAAGAGCGTGACGAACTACGTCACACTAAAGAGCTTAAAGCTGAGCAAGCACGTGAAGCGCGCGCTAAAGCTCGTGCAGAAGAGCAACAAGACGCTGAATAATTCAGTGCATGACTAATTTATAGATCCCTTAATTTTAAGATAAGGGATTTGTGAAAAAAAAGCCCCGATACAACTTTTTTCTTTCGAGTTAAAAGTGTTTTGGGGCTTTTTAGTTTGTGGAGTTCTGTTTTATTGTGTTTAAGAGCTCGGTTTGGCTTCTCGCTTTTAACGTCGAGCTCTTAAACTGTTAAGCATTGTCTGATCAGTTATTCAGTGCAGTTAGCCAATCGTCTTCTGCCACTTCTTCAATGTAGCTTTCTACTGATTGTCCTACTTCTTCATCGTCTTGCTTGAAGTAAGCGATGTGGAACACAGCATCACCTTCGTTGACCAAAGGCAGAGTTTGCTGACCAATCACGATACCGCCTTTGGTTGTGATCACTTGGCCTTCTTGGTGACCCAATGGAGAGCTGATGTAAGCAAGGGTTTGTCCTGCTTCAACCTGTTCGCCAAGTCTTACCATGTTACGCAAAATACCGTCTGATTCAGCGCGGATCCAGCTGGTGGATTTACTCAATACTGGCTCTGGTAACTTCTTACGGTTAGGGCGCAGCATGCCGATTTCTTTCATCACTTGATGCACGCCAAGGTAACCCGCACGAATCGCGAGGTGATCAAAACGCAGCGCTTCACCACCTTCGTAAGTTAATACAGGAATACCCAGTTTTTCCGCTTCGCTACGCAGTGAACCGTCGCGCAGTGGAGAATCAATAATCACGGGTGTTGCGAACGCTTTTGCGATGCGCAGTGTCTCAGGGTTCGATAGGTTTGCACGAATCTGTGGCAGATTGGTACGGTGAATCGCGCCCGTGTGTAGATCCAGAATGTAATCACAGTGCTTTGCCACGTTCTCAAAGAAGGTGTAAGCGATACGTGATGTTAACGATCCTTTCTCACTGCCAGGGAAGCAACGGTTTAGGTCACGACGGTCTGGTAGGTAACGAGATTTATGGATAAAGCCAAATACGTTAACGATAGGCACAACAATTAATGTCCCTTTCAGTTTCTTTGGATCAATCGCATTGGTCAGTTGTCGTGCAATCTCAACACCGTTTAGCTCATCGCCGTGGATAGCCGCATTTACCATCAGTGTTGGGCCTGCTTGGCGACCGTGAATAATTTCAATCGGGATCGAAAGTGGAGAATGCGTGTAAAGCTGAGCCGCTTGCAGTTCAATCTCCATTCGCTGTCCTGGCTGAACAGTATAACCAAGTAATTCGAATGGTTGATTAGGTTTTAGTCTTGCCATTTAGGTTGTTCTCAACATGGTGATAATTCGTTAACACGGAATGTAGCAATCGTTGATTTTTAGTACGAATCAATCGCTTTACGGTGACGACAAAAGTTTTTTATGAAGGGGCTTCTGAATTGGTTTCAGTTTTTTATCTGGCTAATTGAAGGGTGTTTAAAATTTTGAATTTTCTGACAATACATTAACTTAGAGCTGATATTTGTCATTCAGTTCGTTGGTATTATCCACCGCCATTTTTTGGCGGCCAAATTCAAATATTGAGATCAAAATGAAAAAAACAATTTCAAAAGTTGTAGCACTAGCGGTGGTATCTGTTGCTTTATCTGGCTGTGTTGGTAGCAACGCAGTAACGGGTTACCTAATGAAGTTCAACATCAAGGCTGTTGATAACCGTTACGCTCGTGGTGGTTTGAACATGCTATTTGCACCTGCATACGGTCTAACAGTTGCTGCCGATTACCTAGTATTCAACTCACTAGAGTTCTGGACTGGTAGCAACCCACTAACAGGTGCTCCGCACATCTTTGATACTAAGACTGATACTTACCTAGACATCAACCACCAACTTGATCCGTCTCTAACGGAAGCGCCAGTGGGTCCTATCACGAGTGCAGATGTGATCGAAAAAGGTCAAATGCAGCAGATTGATGAAAACACGATCCAAATGGACATTACTTACCAGTCTGGTGAGCGTGCGACGTTAATCGGTGTTCGTGATGGCGAGATGGTGACGTACTTCATCGATGGCGAAGTTGTGGCACAAACTTCAATTGATGAGCTAGAAAGCTACGCGGCTTCACGCGCTTAATTGTTTATTTAGTCACAAGTAGTAGCTACAAAGATTAGATACAAAAACAGGTACTCATTGAGTACCTGTTTTATTTTGTCTCAGATAAACGGTGTTTACTGTAAAACACCATTTACTGAACAAACATAGCTTATCGAATTAAGCTTTTTCTGGGATCGCTTCAAGCAATGCAACCATTTGGTTCCAGAATAGCTCAACGGTGTCGATCTTCACTTTCTCATCAGGAGAGTGCGGAAACTTGATGGTTGGGCCGAAAGAAACCATATCCATGTTCGGGTAAGGTTCTTTGAATAGACCACACTCAAGACCAGCATGGATAACCATGATGTTTGGCTTGTGACCGTAGATACCTTCGTACATGTCACGGAAGATATGCATGATTTCTGAATCTGCGTCTGGTTTCCAACCTGGGTAAGCACCAGAGAACGCGATGTTAGCGCCTGCTAGTTCAGCAACAGAGTGAAGCATGCTTTCTACTTGGCTACGACCTGAATCGATAAGAGAGCGGATCAGGCAAAGTACTGTGATTGAGTTCTCTTCTGTTGTGATAACACCTACGTTTAGAGACGTTTCCACAACACCTTCAATCTCGTCACTCATACGAATCACGCCGTTTGGACATGCGTTAAGTGCCGCGATAAAGCGAGCTTGGTCTGCTGACGCAAGTGCGCCCATTTCTACAGAAGCTTCTTCATTGAAAGTCACGATGCTGTCTTCTACTTTACCTAGCTCTGTTGAAAGCAGCTCAGTGTAGTAGTTGTATAGTGAAGCCAGTTTTTCTTGGTTTGCCGCAGGAACAGCAACCGTTACGAAACCTTCACGAGGGATCGCGTTACGAAGGCTACCACCTTTGAATTCGACGATGCGAAGGTCTAGCTCTTTTGCGTGACCCGCTAGGAAGCGAGCAAGCAGTTTGTTTGCGTTTGCACGACCTGTGTGGATGTCACAACCAGAGTGACCGCCTTTTAGGCCTTTTAGCGTTAGCTTACGTGTTACGAAGTCAGCTGGAATCGCATTACGAGCAATTTCAAATGTCATTGTGCCGTCGATACCGCCAGCACAACCCATGTACACTTCGCCTTCTTGCTCTGAATCGGTGTTAAGAAGGATATCGCCTTCTAACCAACCCGCTTCAAGACCGAAAGCACCAGTCATGCCTGCTTCTTCATCTACTGTTAGTAGAACTTCGATAGGGCCGTGCTGGATTTCGTTTGAAGCAAGAACCGCTAGGCAAGAAGCCATGCCCATGCCGTTATCAGCGCCAAGCGTTGTGCCTTTAGCTGTAACCCACTCACCATCAATGTATGGTTGAATTGGATCTTTAGCAAAGTCATGAACTGTGTCTTCGTTCTTTTGTGGAACCATATCGATGTGAGCTTGTAGCACTACACCTTTTTTGTTTTCCATACCCGCCGTTGCTGGCTTTTTGATGAATACGTTACCCGTTGGGTCACGACGTACATCTAGGCCTTGCTCTGTTGCCCAAGCAATAATGTATTGAGCAAGCTCTTCTTCATGCTTAGAAGGGTGTGGGATTGAGCAAATCTTATCGAAGAACTGCCAGATAGGGGCAGGGGATAATTTACTGATCTCAGAATGGAATTCAGACACGGATGACTCCTTTTTTATTTAATAACCATATATTTAGGTTTTGCATGGGGAAAAACCTAGAACAAAAATCTAAAATATGGGTCTGTTTTGATGGCAACAGCATACCACTTGAGCGTTTTGACGAGTAGCGGTTCTAAACCTCAAATAGCTCAAATTTTGAAAGCGATCTTGTCCATCTGATCACAGATAAGCGCCTTGATGCTTATAAATGGAGTAGGCAAACGTTTGTTTGATTCTATTTTGTAATTTTATTACAAAATAAGTTTGCAAAATAACCGTAAATGGCCAAAAATGTGACGTATAGCAAAAAATACTTGTAATCTTTTTTCTTTAGGGTATATTAATAACCAACTTCTGAGATGAAGAGTAAATGCTCAAAGGATGAGTCCGTTTTATCGCCTCCAAGGAACCGAGAAATCAAATTCGTTTTTTATTGATTTATTAAGGTGATAGTTATGAAAGGTTTACCATCTGCAATGTTCTGGATTAACAGCTCTGTTTACACTAGCAACTTTGCATACCCTACAAGCTTTGGTTACTAATACCGTAAGCATGTAACTCGAACAGTTTTGTTCACCCCTATATATTGGAATTCTTTTACAGCCCTTTTGGTTGACAGATTCTACCGCCACTCAGTTTTGAGTGGCGTTTTTTTTGCCTGCTACTTTTCCAAACCGCTTTCGCTTGTCACTTTCTTTGCTGTTCTGAGTGGTTGTTTTTTAAACGCCAAAATGTCAATTTGCGTCTTATTACTGATCCTGTTGAAAAATACACAACTCTTGTGGGTTTAAATTGAGAATATGATGGCTACATTCTCAATGGAAATAACCGATGGTTGAAAAAATAACCAAGTAATCTCATCGCCTTTATTTTACCTAATTAATTGTTTTTAATGGTTATTATTCTTGTTATTTCTCATTTGTAATCGCTTTGTTTCATACGGCATTCTGATAAATATCGATTAGAGCCTTAATTCTATCTGGAATTTGTTATTTGATAACTTTATAATCCACAGCCAATCGATTACGCAACCGTTTACTTTTTACCCTTATAGGATTCGATAATGTTCGAAAAGCTATTCAAACTCAGTGAAAATGGCACCAATGTGCGCACTGAAATCATCGCAGGTCTAACAACCTTCCTAACAATGGCTTACATCATTTTTGTAAACCCAATGATTCTAGCTGATGCTGGTATGGACCATGGCGCTGTATTTGTAGCAACCTGTTTAGCGGCTGCTATTGGCTGTTTCATCATGGGCTTTGTTGCTAACTACCCAATTGCTCAAGCTCCAGGCATGGGTTTGAACGCATTCTTTACCTACGCTGTTGTAATGGGTATGGGTTATACGTGGCAAGTTGCTCTGGCAGCGGTTTTCGTATCAGGCGTAATCTTCATCTTCTTAAGCATCTTTAAGATCCGTGAATGGATTATCAACTCGATCCCTATGTCTCTGCGTGTTGGTATCTCTGCAGGTATCGGTCTTTTCCTAGCGTTTATTGCGCTTAGCAATGCAGGCATCGTTGTTTCTAACCCAGCAACTAAAGTCTCACTGGGCGACATTACCGCGATTGCTCCTATCCTAGGCTCACTTGGTTTCTTCCTAACGATTGCTCTTGTTCACCGTGGCGTGAAAGGGGCAGTAATGATTGCGATTCTAGCTATCACAGCTCTTGGCATTGTTATTGGTGACGTTCAATACGGCGGCATCATGTCTACACCACCAAGCCTTGCTCCTACATTCATGCAGCTTGATTTCTCTGCTGTATTTGAAATCGGTATGATTTCAGTGGTATTCGCGTTCTTGTTCGTCGATTTGTTCGATACAGCGGGTACTCTGGTTGGTGTTGCAACGAAAGCAAACCTAATCAAAGAAGACGGCAAACTACCTCGCTTGAACAAAGCACTGCTTGCTGACTCTACAGCAACATCTATTGGTGCACTGCTAGGTACATCAAATACTACTTCTTATGTTGAGAGTGTTGCGGGTGTTGCTGAAGGCGGCCGTACCGGTCTAACGGCTGTTGTTGTTGGTATCTTATTCCTACTGGCTCTTTTCTTCTCGCCACTTGCAGGTATGATTCCGGCTTACGCAACATCAGGTGCACTTTTCTATGTAGCAATTCTGATGATGTCTGGCCTAGTTGGCATTGATTGGCGTGATCTTACGGAAGCAGCACCAGTCGTGGTAACATGTCTGCTTATGCCGCTGACGTACTCTATCGCTGAGGGTATCTCACTAGGTTTCATCGCTTACGCTGCAATTAAGCTGCTAAGTGGTAAAGGTCGCGACGTTTCACCTGCTGTGTGGGTAATGTCGGCTATCTTTATTCTTAAATACATTTTCGCTTAATCGTCTAGATTTCTGCTTAATCGCTGAAGAGGCTATGTTTGAAATAGCCTCTAATAACATGACAAAATTATTAGGTTTTATACTATGAGCAACAAATTCGTTATCACTTGGGACAACATGCAGACTTACTGCCGTCAACTTGCTGAAAAGCAAATGCCAGCAGAGCAGTGGAAAGGCATCTGGGCAGTAAGCCGTGGTGGTTTGGTTCCTGGTGCAATCTTGGCTCGTGAGCTAGGTATTCGTCACGTAGATACGATTTGTATTTCTAGCTACGACCACGATCACCAACGTGATATGACAGTAGTTAAAGCACCTGAAGGTGACGGCGAAGGCTTCCTAATCGTTGAAGACTTGGTTGATAGTGGTGACACTGCACGTAAGCTTCGCGAAATGTACCCTAAAGCGAAACTGATCGCTGTATGTGCAAAACCATCTGGCGCTGATTTGCTAGACGAGTACATTGTTGATATCGCTCAAGACACATGGATTGAGCAACCTTGGGATACTAGCCTAAGCTACGTAGAGCCAGTAAATCGCAAGTCAAAATAAGCGTAAACTTAGTTTTTTGAGAAATGACCCTTTATAGGGTCATTTTTTTTTATATTATTAGTGACAACCATTTCTTATTAAGTATCCCAATGTCTGAACCAGAAGAAACGAGCTCGAACCTTTCGGAAACTTTGTTTGTAAAGCACAAGCAAGCGAAAGAGACCTCAATGTTGACACAATACATGCCAAGCTCTGAAGCGCTATTGGATGAGAAACGTGAACAGCAAAACTCATCATGGTATCGAAACCTAAGACGTCTTCAGTGGGTATGGCAAGGCGTTAATCCAATAGAGCAGGAAGCGGTATTGGCTCGCATCGCGTCATCAGATAACTCTCGTACAACCGATGAGTGGCTTGATACGGTCATGGGTTACCGAAGTGGTAACTGGGCATACGAATGGACCAAGCTGGGTATGCAGCATCAAAATCGTTCTAATGAGAAGAATGGTGAAGAGATGGCTGAAGAGCTATTTTCCGCATCGTTGTGCTTCAGTATTGCGGGTTACCCACACCTCAAGAACGACAACTTGGCAGCTCAGGCTCAAGTGTTGGCCAACGCAGCGTATTCTGAAGCGATCAAGCACACTAAGTTGATCGTCAAGCAGATTGATATTCCATACCAAAACAAGAAGATCAAAGCGAACTTGCATCTAACCAAGACAGATAAACCACAACCAGTTGTGATTGTCAGCGCGGGTCTAGATAGCTTGCAAACCGATATGTGGCGCCTGTTTAGGGATTATTTAGCACCTAAGAACATTGCTATGTTAACGGTAGACATGCCATCAATAGGGCACAGTGCACATTGGCCGTTAACAGAAGACTCATCTTGTCTTCACCAAGCAGTGCTGAATGAATTGCCTAACATCCCATGGGTCGATCACCACAAAGTCGGCTTGTTTGGTTTCCGCTTCGGTGGCAATGCGATGGTGAGATTATCTTTCCTCGAGCAACATAAGATTAAAGCGTGTATTTCTTTAGGCGCGCCAATTCACGATATCTTTGTTCATGCAGACAAACTTAAGCAGATGCCTAAAATGCATCTAGATGTGTTGGCTTCGCGCCTTGGTAAAGGGGCGGTCGATATCAATAGCCTTTCTGGGCAGTTGATGGCGTGGTCACTCAAGGTACAAGGTTTGCTGTCAAACAGTAAAACCAGTGTTCCTATCTTGGCATTGGCTCTGGAAGGCGACCCGGTTTCACCGCCAATGGATAATCAACTGGTTGCTATTTACAGTGATTACGGAAAAGCGAAGAAAATCAAAGCTAAGTCAATTACACAAGGTTATGAGCAATCCCTCGAATTGGCGATAAAGTGGCTTGAGGATGAATTATTTAGATGACATTTCTCCTAAATTAGTTAAGCATGAAAAATGTACAAACTAAGTACCTGATACTCAGAGGTCATTTATAAAATCCAAATGCGTAGTTTCTACGTATAACAGTCTGAGTAACGTCATTCTTAACATTGAAAATGGAGATTCAATATGTCAGAAGTGACACAACAACCTACGCATTACCGCTTGTTGAATGTTTTAAAGGCGATCGGGCCTTACTTAAGGGAACCGCAATCAGAAGAAGGCCACTATATCTTTGATTGCTTGTCTGTATGTGTGAACGATAAAAAATCACCAGAAGAACGCGAGTTCTGGGGCTGGTGGCTGGAATTGGATAAGTCGGAAGAGGGATATTCGGCGAAGTACAATATCGGCAAGTACAACATCGATGGTAACTGGGATTCTTTGCCGTTACCTAAAAAGGCGGTCGCTGAGGTCTCTCGAACTCAAGAAGCCTTCCACAAGAAACTGGTTGATGAACTTCAAAGTAAGTTTGAAATCAGTATCCAATTAGACGAAGAGTCTGTCGAATTCGTCTAATTTTAAAGGTTACTCTTCTATATAAAGCAAAAAGGTGCGATTTCGCACCTTTTCTGCTTGTGAATTCCCCTTTTGATTGCTAAAACATCACCTCTTATTTGTTTTATTCATAAAAGACTTCATGACAACAAATCATCAAAGCGGGACAACAACACAGCGTAAAACTGTCGTTGTTAAACTGGGTACCAGTGTCTTAACTGGTGGAACATTGGCATTAGACCGCGCTCATATGGTTGAGCTGGTTCGTCAATGTGCTGAATTAAAAAAACAAGGCCACTCTGTGGTTATGGTTTCGTCTGGTGCAATTGCAGCAGGACGTGAGCACCTTGGTTACCCCGCACTTCCCAACTCAATGGCGAGCAAACAGTTGCTTGCGGCAGTTGGGCAAAGTCAGTTGATTCAAGTTTGGGAGTCTTTGTTTGCTATCTATGGCCTTAAGATTGGCCAGATGCTACTGACTCGTGCTGATCTCGATGATCGCGAGCGTTTTCTTAATGCACGTGACACGATCAACGCACTGGTTGAGCACGATATTATTCCGGTAGTAAACGAAAACGACGCAGTAGCAACCAACGAAATTAAAGTGGGCGACAATGATAACTTGTCGGCCTTAGTGGGTATTTTGTGCGGTGCTGATAAGCTTTTGCTACTAACAGACCAAAAAGGCCTGTTTACGGCTGACCCTCGTAAAGATCCAAATGCTGAGCTCATCAAAGAAGTGAAAACCATTGATGACACGCTGCGTAAGATCGCAGGTGGCAGCGGTACTACGTTGGGTACTGGCGGCATGGCGACAAAACTGCAGGCGGCTGACATTGCTCGTCGCGCAGGCATCGAAGTGATTATTGCTGCGGGCAGTGCTGAAAATGTGGTGTTTGATTCACTGAGTGATAACCCACAAGGCACACGTTTCTTGCCTTTAGCGGAAGCGCTTGAAAACCGTAAACGCTGGATTTTAGCGGGCCCTGCTTCAGCAGGTGACATCGTGGTTGACGACGGCGCAGTAAACGCAGTCAACACCAAAGGCAGCAGCTTGTTGGCGAAAGGGGTTGTTCGAGTTAAAGGCGAATTCTCTCGTGGTGAAGTTACCCAAGTCACAGACAGCAAAGGCAAAGTAATTGCGCGTGGTATCGCCAGTTATTCAAGCCAAGACCTAGCAAAAATTGCAGGCAAGCACAGTAAAGATATTGGCGACATCCTTGGATACGATTATGGGTCAGAAGTCATTCACCGTGACGACCTAGTTGTAATCCAAGAGTAGCTCGTGATGATAAGGTGAATCACCTTTTTGCATCCAAAGACAGACAGAATTTAGGGAGAGTTAAACGTGGATTTAACTAACATGGGTATCGCAGCAAAAGACGCTGCTTTCCACCTAGCGACCGCATCTACGGCGCAAAAGAATAAAGCATTGGCGATTATCGCTGATGAGCTAGAAGCAAACGCAACAACGATTTTAGAAGCGAACGCGAAAGACATCGAACTGGGTCGTGAAGCGGGTTTAACTGACGCACTGCTCGATCGTCTACTTCTTAACGAAGAGCGCTTAACCGGTATCGCTAACGATGTTCGTAACGTGATTAGCCTGAATGACCCAGTTGGCAGCGAAATTGACAGCAAAGTACTAGAAAACGGTATGTCACTGTCTCGCCGCCGCGTGCCACTTGGTGTGGTGGGTGTTATCTATGAAGCGCGTCCGAACGTAACCATCGATATTGCAGCTCTGTGCCTGAAGACAGGTAACGCAAGCATTCTACGTGGTGGTAAAGAGACGTTTTTCTCGAACATGGAACTGGTTAAGGTTATCCAGTCTGCATTAGAGAAAGCGGAGCTTCCAGCCGCTTCTGTTCAGTACATCGAGAAGCCTGATCGTGAACTCGTTTCTCAACTGCTTAAACTGGACGACTACGTGGATATGATCATTCCTCGTGGCGGCGCTGGTCTGCACAAGATGTGTAAAGAGAACAGCACCATCCCAGTAATCATCGGCGGCTTTGGTATCAGCCATATCTTCGTTGATGAAAGCGCTGAACTTGAGAAATCTGTCGATGTGGTCGAAAACTCAAAAGTTCAACGTCCATCGGCGTGTAACTCGTTAGATACACTGCTAGTGCATGAAGCGGTTGCTGAAGCTTTCCTAACTAAGCTGAAACAGCGTTTAGCCGGCAAGGTAACCTTAGTTGCTGATACCAGTGCAAAATCGCTGCTAGCGGGTTTTGAAGACCAACGTGATGCGGTTGAAGGCGACTTTGACACTGAATGGCTAAGCTACACGCTAGGCGTGAAAGTGGTAGCGGATGTGGCAGAAGCGATTGACCACATGCGTGTACACAACGCGAGTCATTCAGATGCGATCATGACCAATAGCTTAGAGAGCTCAGAGCGTTTCATTAACTCTGTTGGTTCTGCAGCGGTTTATGTGAATGCATCAACACGTTTCACTGATGGCGCACAGTTTGGTTTAGGTGCTGAAGTTGCCGTGTCTACTCAGAAATTGCATGCTCGCGGCCCAATGGGCTTAGAAGAGCTGACAAGCTACAAATGGGTAGGTAAAGCGAACTATTTAGTCCGCGGTTAACGCTGGTCGTTAATTTTACTCTTCAGCTCATTTTTGAAATGGCGGTCGAGTAGCAATAATCAATGAATCACCACACAAAAGGGCCTTAATTGGCCCTTTTTCTTTCCTAACGTTTGGCAATTCCGTTACACTGATATTCAATTATTTGGAGGTGATATGCATTGTCCTTTTTGTTCAGAGAACGACACTAAAGTAATCGATTCAAGACTGGTAGCCGATGGCCATCAGGTTCGTCGTCGCCGTCAATGCCTTGCATGTAGTGAACGTTTTACTACGTTCGAATCGGCAGAACTTGTGATGCCTAAAGTCATAAAGTCGAATGGAAACCGCGAACCATTTAATGAAGATAAAATGGTGGGTGGTGTACAGCGCGCCCTAGAAAAACGCCCAGTGAGTGCTGACGCGATTGAACTTGCGATCAGTACGATTAAGTCACAACTCCGTGCAACTGGTGAGCGTGAAGTACCAAGCGAGATGATTGGTAATCTTGTGATGGGCCAATTGAAAGAATTGGATAAAGTGGCGTACATTCGTTTTGCCTCTGTTTACCGCAGCTTTGAAGACATCCGAGAGTTTGGCGAAGAAATCGCTAAATTAGAGGATTAACTCCTCAATCATGTCAAACTTTACTCCCCTAGATTTTCAAATGATGTCGCGTGCTATTCAGTTAGCAAAACGCGGCATTTACACTACTGCGCCAAACCCTAATGTGGGTTGTGTCATTGTACAAACCGACGGTCAGATCGTTGGTGAAGGTTTTCATGCCAAAGCTGGCGAACCTCATGCTGAAGTACATGCCATGCGAATGGCAGGCGACAAAGCAAAAGGTGCGACGGCTTATGTCACGCTAGAGCCTTGTTCTCATTACGGTCGAACGCCGCCTTGTGCTGAAGGTTTGATTAAGGCTCAAGTAGCCAAAGTGATTTGTGCCATGCAGGACCCAAACCCAAAAGTCGCAGGTCGTGGTATCAAAATGCTACGCGATGCGGGTATTGAGGTTGAAATCGGTTTGCTAGAGCAAGACGCTCTCGACTTGAACCCTGCATTTATCAAGCGTATGCAAACTGGCATGCCATTCGTTCAGTTAAAGATGGCCGCTAGCCTTGATGGGCAAACGGCATTGGTAAATGGCCAAAGCCAGTGGATCACATCGCCAGAAGCACGTCGTGATGTTCAGAACTACCGAGCAAAATCAGGCGCTGTGTTGTCAACTAGCCAGACGGTGATTGAAGACAACGCGTCGTTGAATGTTCGTTGGGCAGAGTTGCCAAGCAGTATCAAAGGTCATTACGCTGAAGACGAGCTGCGTCAGCCGATTCGCGTGATTCTTGATCGTCAAAACCAACTGCGTCCTGAACTCAAGTTATTCCAGACTCCAACATCGGTGTTGAGAGTTGCCGAAGCATCTGCTGATATTGAAGTCGCAACCACAGATGCAGGTCAGCTCGATTTGCACGATCTGATGCGTCAATTACCTGCCAATCATATCGACCATATTTGGGTCGAAGCGGGCGCAACATTGGCAAAAAGCTTGATTGAAGAGCAGCTGGTGGATGAGCTAATCCTTTATTTAGCACCTAAACTTATGGGCAGTGACGGACGAGGTTTGATGGGTGCATTAGGGCTCACTTCAATGTCTGACGTTATTGACCTAGAAATTAAAGATGTTCGACAGGTTGGTGTGGATATTCGCATCGTTGCGAAACCCGTATTTCGAAACAGATAGTAACGAAACCACAGTGGAAATAGTTACTCCAACTACATACGTGTCGTTGACAACAAAAAGAGTTTTAAAATGTTTACAGGAATTGTAGAAGCCGTAGGTACATTGAGTGCAATCACTCCCCGCGGAGAAGACATCACCGTAACGGTTAATGTTGGGAAGCTTGATATGGCTGACGTTAAGTTAGGCGACAGCATCGCTACCAATGGTGTGTGTTTGACAGTTGTTGAATATAACGACCACAGCTACAGTGCAGATCTTTCGCTTGAGACCCTGAAAAAAACGGGTTTTGTCGATTACCAAGCGGGCGATAAAGTTAACCTTGAGAAAGCAATGTTACCAACCACGCGTTTCGGTGGACATATAGTGTCTGGTCACGTTGATGGCGTGGGTGAGATTGTTGAACGTAACCAAGTTGGCCGTGCGATTGAATTCTGGGTAGAAATGCCAGCAGAAATCTCAAAATACGTGGCTCAAAAAGGCTCAGTAACAGTTGATGGCATTAGCCTGACTGTGAACGATTTACGTAAGAACGCATTCAAGCTGACTATCGTTCCTCATACTTCTTCAGAAACCACCATCGACCAATTCAATGTCGGTCGTAAAGTGAATCTAGAAGTTGATGTATTAGCACGTTACATGGAGCGTTTACTGCAAGGTCAGCAACAAGAATCTGAGCCTGAATCTCGATTAACGATGGAATTCTTACAGCAGAATGGTTTTGCCTAACCGTTGATACAAAGTGCGTTAAGCGAGACTTTGTAAAGCGAAGCAATATCATCAGGTTTAAATAGTGTCGGTTCTAGGAAGCAGAACCATTTCAAAGGATATAGAACAATGCCAATTAGTACTCCTCAAGAAATTATTGAAGACATTCGCCTAGGAAAAATGGTTATCCTGATGGATGATGAAGATCGCGAAAATGAAGGCGATCTGATCATGGCAGCAGAACATGTGACGCCAGAAGCGATTAACTTCATGGCGATGTACGGCCGTGGTTTAATTTGTCTGACGCTAACCAAAGAGCGTTCAAACCGCATGGGTCTAGCGCCTATGGTTCAAGATAACAACGCACAGTACACCACTAACTTTACTGTTTCGATTGAAGCGGCAGAGGGCGTAACAACGGGTATCTCTGCATCAGACCGTGCAGTGACGGTTCAAGCTGCAGTGGCGAAAGATGCGAAAGCGGCTGACCTTGTTCAACCTGGTCATATTTTCCCACTGACAGCGCAAGATGGCGGTGTTCTAACACGCGCAGGTCACACGGAAGCAGGTTGTGATTTAGCTCGTCTAGCTGGCTGTGAGCCAGCATCGGTTATCGTTGAGATCCTAAACGACGACGGCACCATGGCTCGTCGTCCAGATCTTGAAGTGTTCGCAGAAAAGCATGACATCAAACTAGGCACAATTGCTGACTTGATCGAATACCGCAACAACACAGAAACAACGATTGAGCGCGTTGCCCAATGTCATTTGCCAACTGAGTTTGGTGATTTCGAGCTTGTGACTTACCGCGATACGATTGATAACCAGATCCACTATGCGATGCAAAAAGGCGACCTATCTGAAGGTGCTCCTTTGGTACGTGTTCACTTGCATGACACGTTCACTGATCTGCTTCATTCAGACCGTGGTACTGAGCGCAGCTGGTCGCTAGATAAAGCGATGAAGCGTATTGGCGACGAAGGCGGTGTGTTGGTTATTCTTGGTAACGAAGAGTCGTCTGATTCTTTGATTCACAAAGTGAAGACATTCGAAGCGCAAGACAAGAACGAGCAGCCAACTATGGCGAAGAAGCAGGGTACCTCGCGTCGTGTTGGTGTCGGTTCTCAGATTCTTCAAGATCTAGGCGTGCACGATATGCGTCTGCTTTCTTCAAGCTCTAAGCGTTACCACGCATTGGGTGGTTTTGGTCTTAACGTTGTTGAGTACGTTTGCGAATAAATCATGCGTCAGCGAGCAGACGTTTCTCCGTTTGTAGCGACATAATTTACCGATGATTTCAGTGGCTCTTTTGGTGATAAGTTTTGCCAAAAGGGCAAAGTAGCCAAGTTCGACTCAAAACGTGTTCAATACACAAACTTGGCTCCTCGCTGTTCCTATATGCTTGGGATCAGCGCTGCATTATCATCTTTACATTGCCGGTGTCTGTTCTTCTAAATTACCATTAGATATTGCTCACAGTTTTGTGCTAGAATCCGGCGATTCTCACTTGATGAAAATAGTTAAAGGAAGGCTTATGAAAGTGATCGAGGGTGGCTTCCCAGCGCCAAATGCAAAAATTGCTATCGTTATTGCTCGTTTCAACAGTTTTATTAACGAAAGTTTACTTTCTGGTGCAATCGATACTTTAAAGCGTCATGGACAAGTAAGCGAAGACAACATCACTGTTGTTCGTTGCCCTGGTGCAGTAGAACTTCCACTTGTAGCGCAGCGCGTTGCAAAAACAGGTAAGTTCGATGCGATTGTATCTCTTGGTACAGTAATCCGTGGCGGTACACCTCACTTTGACTATGTTTGTAGTGAATGTAATAAAGGTTTGGCACAAGTGTCTCTGGAATTTTCTCTTCCAGTAGCGTTTGGTGTTCTTACTGTTGATACGATCGATCAAGCTATTGAACGCGCAGGAACCAAGGCTGGTAATAAGGGTGCAGAAGCCGCACTTAGCGCACTTGAGATGATCAACGTTCTTTCTGAAATCGATTCCTAATGGGGGCCAGTGTGAAACCAGCCGCACGTCGTAACGCACGTCAATTTGCTCTACAAGCAATTTATTCTTGGCAAATTACTAAAGAAAATATTGCTACCGTTGAAGAACAGTTCTTATCTGGTGGTAAGTATGATGAAGAAGAGCATCATGCTGCAGAGCCTGCTCTTGCTATGCCAGAAACAGACGTTGCATACTTCCGCGACTTACTAACTGGTGTTGCTCTTAGCCACATGGAACTTGATAGCAAGCTTCGTCCATTCGTATCTCGCCCTATGCAAGATCTGGATTTGATGGAACTAGCGCTTCTACGTTTAGCTATGTACGAGATGACTCGTCGCGAAGATGTACCATACAAAGTGGTTATCAACGAAGCTATCGAGCTTGCAAAAGTATTTGCAGCAGAAGACAGCCATAAGTTTGTTAACGGTGTGCTTGATAAAGCTGCACCACACGTTCGTAAGAAATAAGACGTTCGTATATTGAATCTAAAGGTCAGCTTTTATGCTGGCCTTTTTTGTAACTAAATTTCTGTAATCTCCATGATTACGGCGATTTTTATGAGACTAAAGATAGGGCATGTGATGTCTGGCGAATTTAACCTGATTGAAAAATATTTTGTAAATCGACAACCACAACGTAAAGACGTTCTTCTAGCTGCTGGCGATGATTGTGCTTTGGTCAAAGCGCCGGGCAATGTTGAGATAGCGATCAGCACGGACACCTTAGTGGCTGGTACCCATTTCTTAGCTGAGGCGAATCCGGCTTGGGTGGCACACAAAGCGTTGGCTTCCAATATCAGTGACCTTGCTGCAATGGGCGCGACGCCTGCTTGGGTGTCTTTTGCTTTAACCATGCCTGAAATCGATGAAGAATGGCTTGCTCCCTTCTGTGACTCCTTTTTTAAACTCGCAGACTACTTTGGTATTCAGTTAATTGGTGGCGACACAACCAAAGGTCCACTAAGCCTGACACTGACGGTACAGGGCTTTGTTCCTGAAGGACGAGCGCTGCGCAGAGATGGCGCGAAAGTGGGCGACTGGATTTACGTAACAGGTAATCTAGGTGACAGCAAAGCTGGCTTAGAAGTGTTACTTAACCCTGAGCAGAACAGAGCGAAGCCCTATGCTGCTGAGCTTGAAGAGAGACATTATGTGAGCGCCCCACGAGTGTTAGCGGGTCAGGCTCTAGTGAACCTTGCTTCATCTGCGATTGATATCTCTGATGGCGTTATTGCTGATTTAAAACATATCCTTAAGCGTTCTCAAGTTGGCGCGAGTATTGATGTAAGCACGCTGCCTATCTCTCCAGAGTTACGTCAGTTCGCTCCTGATATCACTTCAGCTCAGCAGTATGCGTTGACCAGTGGTGAAGAGTACGAACTGTGCTTTACTGTACCAGAAGAGAATAAAGGGTCGCTGGAAAGTGCTTTGTCACGCACTGGTACAAAAGTCACCTGCATTGGCCAGATAAGACCTGTAGAATATTTTGAATTACACAATAATGGTGAACCACTAAGCTGGAACTTAACTGGTTACGATCACTTTAAGGTTAATTGATGACAAACCCACTTTCTCTTATTTCTCTTAAAAATCCTTGGCATTTCTTAGCAACGGGTTTTGGCAGTGGCTTATCGCCTATTATTCCCGGCACAATGGGCACGCTTGCGTCAATTCCGTTGTACCTATTGTTGGTTCAGCTACCGTTTCCTGCTTACGTTGCCGTGGTGGTGGTAAGCTGCATTATTGGTATTAAGATCTGCCAAGTAACGTCTGATGATATGGGCGTGCATGACCACGGTTCTATCGTTTGGGATGAGTTTGCGGGCTTTTGGATCACCATGAGCTTAGTGCCTATGCTGAATATCCCTGCCGATGACTGGAAATGGCTTCTGGCTGGTTTTGTGCTTTTCCGCTTCTTTGACATGGTAAAACCTTGGCCGATTGGTTGGCTAGATGCGCGAATTCACGGCGGCTTGGGTATCATGATTGACGATATTGTAGCGGGTATTATGGCGGCTATTTCGTTGTATGCCGTGGCACATTTCGCAGGTTGGTTAGTGTGAGTTAACTGAAGGGCTAAGGTTTAGTTGGCGATACACCAAACTAATTAGCAGATACTAAAAAGGTTGACCCTAGGGCCAACCTTTTTTGTTTGCGGAGCTTACGAGCTTACGTATTAAGCTACTTGGCAAGATAGTCAGTGATAGACTTCTCAATGCCTTTCGCGTCCAAACCAAGCTCTTCATGCAGTTCGCCTTGCGTACCTTGAGCAATGAACTTGTCTGGTAGGCCAAGGTTCAATACTGGCATCAGCAGTTTCTCTTGCATCAAGAACTCAATCACACCTGCGCCCGCACCACCTGCAATCGCATTCTCTTCGATAGTTACCAGTACATCGTGGTCAGCAGCAAGTTGTTTGATCAGAGCTTCATCGAGTGGTTTCACAAAGCGCATATCTGCAACTGTCGCATCGATGACGTCAGCGGCTTGAAGTGCACTCTCAAGGAAAGTACCAAAGCTTAAGATAGCGACTTTCGAGCCATCTTTTGTTTTTTCGCTTTCGCGAACGATACGACCTTTACCAATCTCAAGCGCGGTAAATTTATTTTGTATCTCAGTACCCATACCATTACCGCGAGGGTAACGAACGGCACTTGGACCTGTATGCTGGTGGCCAGTGTAAAGCATTTGGCGACATTCGTTTTCGTCGCTTGGCGCCATGATCACCATGTTTGGAATACAACGCATAAAGCTTAAGTCGAACGCACCTTGGTGTGTTTGACCATCAGCACCGACAAGACCTGCACGGTCAATAGCGAACATGACCGGTAAGTCCATGATAGCCACATCGTGGATCAGTTGATCGTAGCCACGTTGTAGGAACGTCGAGTAGATAGCGACAATCGGCTTATCACCCGCAATCGCCATACCCGTTGCTAGGGTCACAGCATGCTGCTCAGCAATTGCTACGTCGAAGTATTGTTCTGGGTACTCTTTCGAGAAACGCACCATGCCAGAACCTTCACGCATTGCAGGCGTGATCGCCATTAGCTTAGGATCTTGCGCCGCCATATCACACAGGAAGTCACCAAAAATCTTAGAGAAAGTTGGTTTAGAGCTGGTGCTCTTAGGCAGACTTGAGTGTGCTGGATCGAATTTCGGTACGCCGTGGTAACCGATTGGATCTTTCTCAGCTGGCTCGTAGCCTTTGCCTTTCTTAGTCATGATATGCAGGAACTGAGGGCCTTTAAGGTCTCTCATGTTCTTAAGCGTTTTAATCAGCTCATTGACATCGTGACCATCAATTGGGCCAATGTAGTTAAAGCCTAACTCTTCGAACATGGTGCCAGGGACAACCATGCCTTTTAGATGTTCTTCTGTACGACGAACCAGCTCTTTAATCGGCGGAACGCCTGATAGCACTTTCTTGCCGCCCTCACGAATTGACGTGTAAAGACTGCCAGAAAGAACTTGAGCTAGGTGGTTGTTTAGCGCACCTACGTTTTCAGAGATCGACATCTCGTTATCGTTCAGGATAACCAGCATGTCATTGTGAATATCGCCCGCGTGGTTCATGGCTTCAAATGCCATACCCGCAGTAATCGCGCCATCACCAATCACACTCACGACTTTACGGTTCTTGCCTTCTTTCTTCGAACTGATAGCCATACCAAGTGCAGCACTGATCGATGTTGAAGAGTGACCAACAGAAAGGGTGTCGTATTCACTCTCTTGACGCCATGGGAATGGGTGCAGTCCATCTTTTTGACGGATAGTCGACAAGCGGTCGCGACGACCTGTAAGAATTTTGTGCGGGTATGCTTGGTGACCAACATCCCAAACCAACTGGTCAAAAGGCGTGTTGTACACATAGTGCAGAGCAACAGTCAGCTCTACTGTACCTAAGCCTGACGCTAAGTGACCACTTGACTGGCTCACTGAGTTAAGAAGGTAGGTACGTAATTCATCACAAAGCTGTGTCAGCGTCTCTTTTGGAAGTAGACGCAAATCCTCTGGCTTATCAGCCAAAGCAAGAGTTGGGTACTTTGATATATCAAGAGTCATAGGTAATGCGCGCTTATTGTCTTAGTTCTTGCGCTCGATGACGTATCGGGCGAACTCTTCGAGTAACTGGGTATTGTATGGGATTGCAGCCAAAGCTTGAAGTGCTTCCTGTAGCAGAGTTTGCGCTTTTTCTTGAGCGCCCTCTAAACCTAGCAAAGAAGGGTAGGTGCTTTTGTTCAATTCTTGGTCAGAACCCTGTGGTTTACCCAAAGTTTCAGTATCGCCAGTGATATCTAAAATATCATCTTGAACCTGGAATGCTAATCCAATGGCATCGGCGTACTTGTCTAATTGAGGCATCACTTCAAACGCTTTTTCACCAGCAGTAAGCGCACCTAAACGAATCGCACATTTCATTAACGCGCCCGTTTTATTGCGGTGAACTTCTTCTAACTCTTCTAGCGTGACAGAGCGGTTTTCAGCTTCAATATCAAGTGCTTGTCCAATACACATACCTTGTGCACCAGAGGCTTCAGCTAGGCGTTGAATCATTCGAACGCGATTGCTTTCACCGTCAGCACTTAATGTACCTTCCGCAAGTATAGTAAACGCGAGAGTTTGTAGTGCATCGCCAGTTAAAATTGCCGTTGCTTCATCGTATTTGATGTGACAAGTCTGATGGCCACGACGCAGTTCATCATCGTCCATTGCTGGAAGGTCGTCGTGAATCAGAGAATAGGCATGAATACATTCGATTGCAGATGCTGGAGTGTCGAGTTCTTCAGCGGTGCAGCCGAGCATTTCCCCTGTAATGTAGACAAGAAATGGACGTGCGCGTTTACCGCCTAAAAGTAATCCATAACGCATCGCGTTGATAAGATTCTGATTTTGGTGTGGTAGGCGATCAAGCCAAAGGTTCAATTGCTCGTTATTACGTGCTTGATAAGACAATAAAGTCTCGATCATAGGGGATCTCATACAATTCGTTATTCAGGTTGTGGGTTAAAGTCACTCAGCTCTGCATTTTCATCATTTTGCAGTAGGATGCTAACACGTTGTTCAGCATCGTTTAGTTTACTTTGACCGGCACGAGCGAGGGAGATGCCTCGTTCGAATTTTTTCAGCGCATCATCTAAAGCTAGATCACCATTTTCTAGTTGATCAACCAAGCCATCAAGCTCTTCGATTGCTGCTTCAAAGCTCATATTTTCAGGTTTCTTAGTAGCCATAATAAATCTGCGTTTGGAAAGATGAACGAACGTTACCCTAGGCCGCTGAGATGGTCAAATGTAACCAAGAAATTTTGCTAGAAAGTTCGTTTTTAAGGGGCTTGAACGCACTTTGCTTGAATAACCTTAGCTTTATCGAGTTTATGCGCTACGTATAAGAGCAAAGTAAGCCAATAGTTGGGATTCAAAAACGAAAAGTGTGATACTTAGGCCAAGAATTTACTAAAAGATCTTATAGTCTTGCCGATACAAAGATTATCGTCGACATAGAGCTACAAAAAAGCATGAGGAGTGCTCAGTGGATTTAGCAACCCTAATAGGTTTGATTGGTGGATTTGCCTTTGTAATTATGGCAATGATCCTAGGTGGAAGCCTCGGGATGTTCTATGACACGACATCCATTTTGATCGTAGTTGGTGGCTCAACTTTTGTTGTTCTAATGAAGTTCACCATGGGACAGTTCTTTGGCGCGACTAAAATCGCAGGCAAAGCTTTTATGTTTAAAGCGGATGAGCCTGAAGATCTTATTGCGAAAGTTGTAGAGATGGCTGATACGGCTCGTAAAGGTGGTTTCTTAGCACTGGAAGAGATGGAAATTAACAACAGTTTCATGCAAAAGGGCATCGACCTATTGGTAGATGGCCATGACGGTGATGTGGTACGCGCTGCACTGCAAAAAGACATCGCATTAACCACAGAACGTCACGAACAGGGCGCGAAAGTGTTCTCTGCATTTGGTGATGTTGCCCCTGCAATGGGCATGATTGGTACCTTGGTTGGTCTGGTTGCCATGCTTTCGAACATGGATGATCCAAAAGCGATCGGTCCTGCGATGGCGGTAGCACTTTTAACCACTCTATATGGTGCGATTCTTTCGAACATGGTGTTCTTCCCAATTGCCGACAAGCTTGCGCTGCGTCGTGACCAAGAGACACTCAACCGTCGTTTGGTTATGGATGGCGTACTCGCGATTCAAGATGGTCAGAACCCACGAGTAATCGATGGTTACCTGAAGAGCTACCTAAACGAAGGTAAGCGTACGATTGATGGTGAACCTGCGTAAGAGGAGTTGAAGATGGATGAAGAAAATCCATGTAAATGTCCTCCTCCGGGGTTGCCTCAATGGATGGGGACATTTGCTGACTTGATGTCACTGCTGATGTGTTTCTTCGTACTGCTGCTCTCATTCTCTGAGATGGACGTACTGAAGTTCAAACAGATCGCTGGCTCGATGAAATTTGCGTTTGGTGTACAAAACCGCTTGGAAGTGAAAGATATTCCTAAAGGTACTAGCATCATTGCGCAAGAGTTTCGCCCTGGTCGCCCAGAGCCGACTCCTATCGATGTGATCATGCAGCAGACCATTGATATTACGCAGCAAACGCTTGAGTTTCATGAAGGTGAATCTGAGCGTGCTGGCGGTACCATGCGTGATCAAGGCAAGATGACCGGAGGCAAGTCGCCAGAGGTTTCGACTCACGACAATCAAAACTCTGAGTCAGACCAACAGCAACAACAAGCTGAAGATCAATCGCAAGAGATGGAAACCTTGATGGAAAGCATCAAGAAGGCGTTGGAGCGAGAGATAGACCAAGGCGCGATTGAAGTTGAAAACCTTGGCCAGCAGATTGTGATTCGAATTCGTGAGAAGGGTGCATTCCCATCGGGTTCTGCTTTCCTACAGCCTAAGTTCCGACCTTTGGTGAGACAGGTTGCTGAGTTGGTGAAAGATGTTCCGGGTATCGTTCGAATCTCAGGGCACACCGATAATCAACGTCTTGATTCCGAGCTTTATCGATCTAATTGGGACTTGTCATCACAGCGAGCAGTGTCTGTTGCTCAAGAGATGGAAAAGGTGCGTGGTTTCTCTCATCAACGCTTGAGAGTACGCGGCATGGCGGATACCGAGCCAGTCGAGCCGAACGATACTGAATGGCAACGTAGCCTCAACCGCCGCGTTGAAATCAGCATCATGCAGGGCGAGCCGCTTTACAGTGACGAAGTGCCTGTTATTAATGAATAGCCGATACGTGTACACACGGTAGCATGCAGATAGCATCGAAAGCCCAACCTTATAATGAGGTTGGGCTTTTTGTTGGTGCGCCGAG
>NZ_JBFRLK010000012.1:0-38269 GCF_041469805.1 Vibrio sp. 10N.286.48.C11
AGTTGTTGTTTCTGTTGAGGGGTCAGTATTATTTTCATGGTGCGTAGCATGATCCTGCTTTAAGGAAAAATCAAGCATCTTCAATGATCACGGGTATATCGTTGAGCTATCAGGTCCAGACTGAGGAGGTGCGACACCATTTTGCCAACCTGGATCCGTCGGACCATCGCTTGAGCCTCCGCCACAACCGACAAGCGCAGTCGTAATTACTGTTAGTAAAAAAGTACGTTTCATTGTTTCCAATTCCTTTAATGTATGTCTTTATACTTTGGATAAGCTTACACATTTCAACTAATGATCTCGTGGTCAACCGATTTCATTCGGCTGGCAACCCAATATGAAATGCTATTCTCGCCATTATTGTGACCTACTTGGTGATTTGTGCAGATATAAAGTAACGGCTGAACCAATTGGAACAGCCTTAATACTCTAGGATGTTAGATTTTCTTTATATGCTCTTTTGGGATTTGAATTGGCGGACAATAGAACTTCAATTTGTTCAATGGATTTGTCCTTTGTTTCTGGCAATAGCTTGGTGATCAGTGCTAAACCGATACCGCTAAATATGGCGTACATTAAGAATGTGTTAGCAGCCCCTAAATTAGCCAATTGCCAAGGGAAGAACTGCTGAATCAAGTAACTAGCAATACTAGTGACAATGGCTGAGATCGGTATGGCAGCGCTGCGAACCGAATTAGGGAATATCTCAGAAAAGAGCACCCACATAATTGGACCAATTGAGATATGAAACGCGGCAATAAAACCAAGAATGCCAAATAAGACTAAATAGGAATTAACGATGATCGCTTTCTCAATAATACTCGCTTCATATTTCACCAATTCAATTGGAGAATAGACCGTTGACAAAGCATCTTTAAATTCGACATCACTATTAAAAACTAATCCTTTGAATGACTCAAGTGGAGCAACGTCGATGGTTTCCGACAGTTGTTCAATGTTGCTATCTGTGAGCTCAAACTTGGCACTGTTAAAGCCATACCAGCATGTAAGATGGCTAAGAACAGCGCAAGTCAGGCCGATAAGTAATAGCGGACGGCGTCCCAATTTGTCTATGAACATAATCGCAAAGATGGTAAAAATGACGCTCGTTAAACCAATATATATCGCTTGTTGGAATGCCGCGTTACCACCAAATCCTACCTGTTCGAAAACTGTCGGTGCATAGAATAGGATGGCATTCATGCCTGTGATGCCTTGAACGATAGCGATCGTCACGCCAATCACCAATGCAGTGCGATACTTCGATGTAATGAGATTTTTAAGTTGATGACTAAAGGCTGGCTGCTTATCTTCTTGCATCGTAGTATTGACCTCTTTTACTGTATCCATCAATTCATCAGGTGCATACAGCTTGCTCAGTACCTCTTTTGCTTCCTTAACTTTACCTCTGGTGATTAACCAACGAGGTGATTCTGGGACGGTAAACAATAACCCAAACCATAGTATTGCAGGAACCAGTTCTGACGCTAGCATGGTTCTCCAAATACCCTCTGATGAAAGTAAGTAGATGTTCTCATTAAGATTGATGACAAGGTAGTAGTTAATAAAATAAGCCATGGATAAACCAATGACGATATTGAATTGGTTACATGACACCAATTTACCTCGTAATCGAGAAGGGGCGACTTCACCAATGTACATGGAGGCCAAAGATAGAGAACTGAAGGCAAGACCACCAATAAAACGAGCGGCGACAAGCATCTCATAACTCGTTGATAATGCGGAACCTATTGCGGAAAAAATATAGAGTCCTGCTATCAGGATAAGGGTGTTTTTTCTTCCCCAAGTGTCGGCTATTTTACCGGCAAAAAATAAGGCGATGATTGCGCCAAGGCTCGGTGCACTTACCACCGTACCAACCTGTAAATTTGACAACCCAAACTCCATACTAATATAGCGAATGGTTCCCGATATGATCGCGGCATCAAGGCCGAAGACAAACCCACCCAGAGCGACAATCATCGCGTATCGAATGGCATTTTTAGTGTGATAGTTCATTGGGTATTACCTACTACAAAGAAAGATGAACCAATAGTTCACCATAGGTAACCCAAATACTGTCTGGCTGATCACAATTGGTCGATCAATTAGCTTTATTTATGTCTTTTTATCAACCTATTTTGCTTTTGGATCGAAAAAAACACCATGACGGTGGTTTTTTCATTGTGAAAGTGAGATTATTTCACCGTACCTGCGGTCATCCCAGACAAGATTTGTTTAGGAAGTGCAAAGAATACGCACTGCAGGGGAAGGGGCGCGAGTACAGCTGCGGGAAAAAGTTGCGTAGGATCGGCAGAGTAGATACCTAGGAATCGTAATACTGCAGGCATAATCGTTAGCTTGCTCTCAGTAGTAATAAATAAAAGTGGGTTAACCACATCATTCCACACCGATAAAGTACCGAAAATAGCGAGCGTACCAGTCAATGGTTTCAGCAGCTGAAAAATGATGTCGAAAGGCAAATTCCCCTCCGCATAAACAAATAAAGAGGGTTTTGTTGCTGAATTCAGGCAAAGGGCAAACACTTGTTAAATAGTTCGTATTTTAAATGATATGCTGAATGTGGGGCATACCTATCCCAGTTAGCTTATTGAGTACTTTGAGCATGGCGTAAGTCTCCCCAACTTGCGCGTTGTAATTGCGAAGCGTGAGTGAGGCTCCCATTATCTGCTTCAGGCGATACATAGCGTCTCAGATATTGAACACTTATGACAACCATACTTCTGTTTCCACCTTTTGTTCGAGCCATATAGCTTTGGCAGCCAATCGCCAGATTACGTGGATGATCTTTTTCCCAGAAGGCTGCATAAGGGGGCTGCTTTCCTAACCGTAATCGCCCTATGGCACTCCCTAGGACCGCATGCGCTATCTCCCGAGCTCTCCCTGATTGAACGGCGTGTTTGTTTGAGCAGATTGGGGAGTACTTCCGCATCTGCCACTCCTGTTAATGTCAGTTCAGACGCGATAATTTCATAGGTATCAGTATCAACAGCAAGATGGAGTTTACGCCAGACTCGACGCTTGCCATCGGTCCCATGCTTTTTTCTATTCGCCTTCACCGTATACCTTGAGTCCAGTAGCATCAATGGCGAGGTGCTGAATAGCACCTCGTGAAGAGGCTTTAAAGCAAAGCTCGACATCCTTAGCTCGGCGACTGATGCAAGAATAGTGAGAACAAACCAACGGGACGTTTGCCAATCTAAAAATGGAGTCGATGGATTTATGTAGCGCCTTAAAAGGTAAGGAAAAGATGCGCTTTACCATGAGAGCAGTTGTGATGGCCAAATCACTAAATAATCGTGCCTACCACGTCTATTCTGTCTAGGTTGCTTCCACTCTATTATCGCTTCTTAGTCAATCCAAAACGTGAGTGAACCTCGGTTGACTGGGGAGTTATTGTACTTGCGCCAGTTAGTAATTTTGTGGCGAGGCTTCGGCATGAAATCAAAGTCAGTGAATGAATGTCCATGATATTATCGTAAGATTCTGATTTAGTTCACTCGATTTATGCACGACGCCTCTTGCTGAATGTGGTCTACCAAAAAATATACATTGTTACACCATTTATTGCTTTACTGCTAATGAAGCGTGCGATTGTTTGATGTTGTGGTAATTCTGAGCGAAAATTGCACGCAATGTAACTAATTGTATGATTTTATTTGTTGAAATATGTTTGCCATTTTGTGAGGTTTGGTGGTTTTTATAAAAATTAAGGTTGTATGAATATGTACCTGATCAAATTTCCGCATAGATTTTTTACTTCTGAAGGCGAAATGCTACTTTCGTCACGTTAAATTGGGTTACCAATATTTAAACTCATCAACGTGAGTGTAACATTGGTTAAGCAAACTCTTGCAAGTTTAACTGTAGTGTCTATCAGTGTCTTTTATAAGTAATCAATTAACTAACGACTTTAATGGGTAAATAAAAATGAAAAGGAAATTTCTTTCACTTTCTCTTATCGCTGTTGCGGTAAGTAGCATATGCGCACCAGCGGTGGCAAAAAATGCCACTAGAGATTTAGATGGTTTCAAATTTTCAGGTTTCGGCCGCGCCGCTGTCGGCGTTACGCAAGATCAGCTTGTGAGTAAAACTGCTAAGAAAGCACATAATGGCGTCAATATCATTCAAACGGCGGGTAACCCATATAAAGCAACAGGTAAATTGGGTAACCAAGGAAGCCAAGCTGAACTTCATTTTGATTATGGTGTTAGCCAAAATGATATGAACTGGGTTGTGCATACCAACGTTTTTACCGGCGCCAGTACTTATAACGATGATCCAACAAGACCAGCGTCAAATTACTTCTTTCTCGATGAATGGTGGGTTCATGGTACAGGTATTATAGATTCAAACCCGAATGCTGCGGTTTGGATGGGGAAACGTTATTATGGACGTTACGAAGCATCATTGAATGGATTTCAACACGTTAACCAAGATGGTCTGGGTGGCGGTCTTGATAATTTCGATGTGGGTTTCGGTATGTTAAATCTTGCGGTTGTAAAGGATGCTTTCGGCGGCCCAACCAACGAGTTCTGCGAAGTAAAGGATATATGGGAACAATGTGCGGACGATTCGGTTGAAGGCTTCAGTGGTGGTAATGTTTCGTTTCTTGCCAAGTTACACAGTATGCCCATTACCGACAGCTTGAAAAGTGATGTGTTCTTCAACTACGGCCGCTATTTTGGCTCCGATGCCGATATGAAAGCTCATATTAGTGATGGGAATTATACGCGTTCTGCACGTGAAAATAACCCAGATTCATACCAATTGGGTTTGGCGCTCACACAAGGCGATCGAAGCGATTGGAACCGACTTCTTGTTCGTTATAGTAACAAAACCAGTACTTCAATGACGCAAAGTTGGTTGCATCGTCCAAGCTATCAAGTGGGTGGTTTTTTTGACGGTGTACAAGAAATTACTGATTCGGTTCGCTTAGCGTACATGCTTTCACATGAAACTGCGTCTTACGGTGATGATGTTAAAGATCTAAAAGTAAACCGAGCACTGCCTTATGAAAAAACGACATGGAACCAAGCAGCGGTTCGCGGTACTTATAGTTGGAGCAGTAAGTTCTCAACGGTACTTGAACTGGCTTACGACCAAATGGATTTTGAAGTCAACGCTAGAGGTGCAACAACTGGAACCGACGGTACCAACTCTTCCGCAAAAGTAACGCTCGCTCAAGATATTCATCTAGGTAGTGGTTACTGGGACAGACCCTTTATTCGTCTATTTGTTACGTACGGCCAACTCGATACTAATACTCTCGCATTCCAAAGCTACGGTACAGGTTCCGACTGGCAGGCGGGTTATAACCCATACATTACCGAATTGGGTAAGAGAGACGCGACAACTTTTGGCTTGATGTTTGAAACTTGGTGGTAATTTACCTGAGAGGCAACCTATTTAGGTTGCCTTATTCAACATCGATGTTGAATAATATTGCTTTTTTCAACAGTATTAAAAAAGAACAGAAGATTGATAAAGGTATGGATTGAATTGATTGTTATGATCATATAGGAAGTTCTAAATTAGCTGCACTTAAGTGTTGTTATACGTTAGTGTAATGATGCAATTGCTTAGATGTTCTTCAATAGCATACCTGTTGCGTACAACAAGAACTTAGAAGTTATAACTGATGGTCAGTAACAATAGTCTTCATATTGACGTGTTTTGAATTAGAGCGGTTTTTTGAAAAGAAAATGTAATTAACCTTTCATTCTATTATTTTATCGTATTCAAAATGATGGGTCTTATATTAAATTATAACTAAATTAATCCACTTATTTAATTGACATGAACTGCTAAGGTTAACTCGAGTCGCACTATTTAAAAATGCTTATTATGAGTGGAGATCTATATGAAAAAAAGTAATTGTACAAATAGAATGGCAATAATACTGTTTGTGTTTTTGTTGCCATTTAATTTGCATGCGGAAATAAAAACGCCTATGGTGTTTCCAGGCAAAGATAGTCTTATTTTAGAGCTTGTTGAACTGGCGCTTCAAAAAAGTGGTAAGTCACATACGGTTAACCACGCTAATGAATATTTATCAGATGCAAGATTGGTGGAGGAAGTCCGCAATGGACATATCGATTTGATATGGGCTGGTGCATCTCAAGATCTACAAAATCAATTGCAAGCAGTTAAAATACCAATTTTTAAAGGTCTTGCGGGATATCGAACCTTTGTTATTGAAAAAAACAGTCAATATAAGTTTGCAAGTGTTAGAAATATTCATGATTTAAGAACCTTGAAAGCTGGGTTGGGGCGCTTTTGGTCAGATACTAAGATTCTAGAAGCAGCTCATTTAAACGTGATTAAACCAGTTAAGGCTGATAGTCTTTTTCATATGGTAGAAGGGGGACGTTTTGACTTTTTACCTCTTGGAGTCCATGAATCACGAGGTGTTGTGGAAGCCCAAGATGGTCTAAATTTGGCGGTTGAAGATAACATTCTTTTGGTGTATCCATCGGCGATGTATTTTTACGTATCGAAACAAAATACAAGTCTCTTTCAAGACATTAATAACGGGTTGGAAATAGCGATAAAAGACGGCAGTTTTAACGAGGTTTTTTATAACTCAGAGCTTATTAGGACTACATTTGAAACAAGTAAACTTACTGAAAGAGTTGTAATTAATATAGATAATCCATACTTGCCAAAAGATGCACCAATCGAGCGGAAAGAGCTTTGGTTAGATATTAATCGATAATGTAAGGGCGAATAAATGAATAATAGTTTAAGTAAAGCACTCTCAATTTTTCTTATAGTAGTCGGTTTTATTGGGATTTCTATTGGTGGCGGAGCCAGCTATTTTACGGTTAAAGATAGATTAAATACCGATTATACTCAAGACGTGGAATCTACCGTTGGTTTGGCTGATGCGGCGTTGGTAGAAGCGATTTTTGCGTATGATTTTGAGCAAGCACAGGCTGTAACCGATGCTTTGATTAATTCTGAAATTTTGCGTTCTGTTGTTGTGGTTGACCAACGAGGAAAAGAGATATCTAGTTCCGGTATCTCAGTCAAAAATTTGTCTAATACAGAGCATTCTGTTGTTCGTGGAGATGCAAAGATTGGTACTATTACCTTTCAATTTGATCCAGCAATTATTGGCCAAAGTATGCAAGACGAAATGTTATTGATGATGTTTTCTATCGTCTTGGTGTTGGTAATGGTCGTAGTTAGCGTATACTTCTTTATGCGTTCAGTGGTTATTCAGCCTATCGATGATGTGACTAATTCGCTGCATCGCCTGTCGACAGGTGATGCTGATTTGTCACAACGCATTTCGGTTAAAAGCAATAATGAAATTGGTCGGTTGACTAAGAATTTCAACGATCTTATGGATAATTTGACCGATATGATTGGTAGTGTCGCCAATATTAGTGACAACATTAGCGATATTTCTAACACGTTGACTACGGTTGCAAGAAAGTCTCAAGACGATGCTCAATCTCAACAAGCATCAATGCAGACAGCGGCAACGTCACTTGAGGAAGTGAGCGTCACCGCAGAGGATGTATATCGCAACGCTGAGGCAACATTGGCTAAGACTCAAGAGGCCATTAATTGTGTTGAAGAGGGTGGACGCTTAGTTGAGCAGAACGGCTCACTAGCGACAAGCCTTTCAGAGCAAATCAGCGAAACGTCACAGCGAATCGATGCTTTAATCCAATCTTCTTCTGACATTGGCTCTGTGGTTGAAGTGATATTAAGTATCGCAGAACAGACAAACTTACTCGCATTGAATGCGGCAATTGAAGCGGCGAGAGCTGGTGACCAAGGGCGGGGTTTTGCTGTTGTCGCTGATGAAGTGAGAGCATTAGCTCAAAAAACGCAGAATTCCACATCAGAAATAGAAACTATTGTTTCGAGCCTACAATCTAATGCAAAAAGAGCAGCTGATTCGATGGGTGCGAGTTTAGTATCATCACAAGAGGTAACGGCTGCAGCGATAACGTTGTCAGCGAATTTGCAGAAAATTTCGGTTGATATCGAGTCCATTAATAGTATGAATAGTGAAGTGGCGGTGGCGACAAAGCAACAAAGTGAGGTCACCAAAACCATCGCTATCAATATAGATGACTTAAATCAATTATCTTCATCTTTGTCGGCGAGTGCGACGGGTGTAAATGCAAAAGTAGAAGAGATTCAGGGGGTTAACCGTGATTTAACCAGCAATATTGGTCGGTTTAATATGTAAGAGTATATTACTTTTCACCTTCGTTATGTGGTGCTTTAAACATATGTAATAAGTAGATTAAAGGCTGGCTCGTTCTGATATGAGGTGATACTTTAGTTAAACGCTCGATGGACATCATCGGGCGTTTTGTATCTTAGAACTGTGTTCGGCCTCTTTTTATTATAGAGCCTAACTGACTCGCAACTATCTCCCAAGTTCCTGCTATTTGTAATAGTTAGCTTTGGGACTGTTTTTTTCGTAAGCTCTCCATAAGCCCCGCATTCTCATCACCACCCACGAATAATAAGATCAACTCTCCAACCCAAAGGATATTTGAAATGGCAAAACGACGCACCAATAAAGAATGGTAAACTCTTATCGAGCGCTATGAGAGCAGCAATATCACTCAATGCACCTTCTGTGAACAGACTGAACTTAGCCTATTAGCCTGTCCACGTGCTTTGCGAAACTAAGTTATTTACAAGCAACAACACCGTCGACGCCAGTCGGCTTTGTTAGAGACAAAGTCGTCGAAAAGACGACAAAATATCAGGCAGCCCAGCTACCAACAGCCAGCATGACTCCAACTTGCCTCTTTGTAGCGATGCATTATTCTTATTTACCAATAAACAACGCGATAAAATCAAAGTGTTGTACTGGGGTGTGCCACGAACAAAGGGCTAATGCCCTTTGGAACTGTGCTACTGATGGGAGAAGGCCTCCCGAAATCTGCCTGTAGGGGTCGGTTTCAAACCGCCAAGTGCTGCTGTATTTAAGAGATATGGTAGTGAGCAACTTTGGAAAAGGTATCAATAAAGATATCAGGTATGAATCAAGAAGATGAGCGAAAGCAAACCGTCCGATGACGCATCGTTAAGTATTAAGTGTTGTCAAAACTAGGGTCGCCCAGTAGCCCTAGGATAAGCTGAAAGGAAACCTACTTACTGTTTCAGTGGCAATCGGTGTATAGGCGGCATGAGCTTGATTTAGGCGGTAGCACGGAACGTGGGAACCTGGATTTGAATGATAAGGGAAATGACAAATGGCAAATACCATGAGGAAGAATACCAATGTCAAATACAGGGGCGGAGCTACTCGTAGTAGTGTTGAATTACCTGTAATGGGTAAGGAGCGAAGGGGTAGCATTATCCAGTTGGTGAAATTTAGTCAACCTAGCAAAACTAGGGAGGAGCCATATGGCATCAACAAAATCGTTTGATATTTCAAAACAACTTGTTTGGAGGGCATATCAACGTGTCAAAGCGAATAAAGGTGCGGCAGGCGTGGACAAAGTTTCTTTGTCAACATTTGAACGAAACCTGAAAGGCAACCTTTACAAAATATGGAATCGTATGTCGTCAGGCTGCTATATACCTCCTGCTGTTCAACAGGTGAATATACCTAAGAAGGATGGTGGTATACGCAGTCTTGGTGTTCCTACTGTGTCTGACCGTGTCGCTCAGATGGTGGTCAAGATGCAAATCGAACCTCAGATAGACGCATGTTTCCATACAGACTCGTATGGTTATCGATCTGGAAAGTCTGCATTACAGGCTGTTGAGAAAACTCGGCAGCGCTGCTGGCGGATGGATTGGGTTGTAGAGTTTGATATCAAAGGTGCGTTCGATAATATCGATCACGAACTGTTGATGAAAGCTGTACGTCATCACGTAAAGGTGAAGTGGGCTTTGCTTTACATTGAAAGATGGTTAAAAGCACCAACACTCACAGTTGATAATGTCTTGGAGCCTCGAACTCAAGGCACACCACAAGGTGGTGTCATTAGTCCATTGCTGATGAATCTGTTCATGCACTACGCATTTGATGTTTGGATAAGTAAAACTTCTCCTAAGTGTCCCTTTGCTAGGTATGCGGATGATGCAGTCGTGCATTGTCACATATGACCCGATATTGCGGGGATGGTTCCAATATTACGGACACTTTTACCCCACCCAAATGCGTAAACTAGCTGACTATCTGGAACTCAGATTAGGACGGTGGGCAAGGCGAAAATATAAACGTCTTGCAGGACATAAACGGAAAAGTGCACAATGGCTTAAGCATGTTGCACAAAATCGACCATGTCTGTTCACCCACTGGCATTATTTTGAAGATCAACGATTGGGTAATGGGAGCCGTATGATATGAGAGTATCACGTACGGTTCTGCGAGAGGCTAGAGGTGAAACTCCTCTGGCCTACTCACCATAAAACGGGCTTTGCCCCAATATATGGTACGTCCCGTTATTGCAAGTAGAGTTCAAAATAACGAGCTGATTTGCGCTAATATATTCAGAGTCAGTTAGAGACTGTCAACTAGTCTCAGCTCTATGATGAGGTGTGCGCCAGACTGTCCTCGCAAAGTTTAAAGCATGTTAGGTTGCTGTTTGGGGCAACAGGTCTTCAGTCTGGTGGTCTAACCGTTGTGTCATCTATTACTCTCATTGCAAATTCGATTATGTTCTGATTTCAAAGGGCTTTTTATTGACTAATATTGCCCATGCTATACGTGCAATCTTGTTGGCTAAAGCGACCACTGCCACGTTAAAAGGCTTTCGTTTCTTAAGCTCAACTAGCCATGAGCCAAAGTATCTTTCAACCGACTTATCTCTCCATAAAATTGACCTTGCCGCATGAATAAATAATGTCCTCAGCTCCTTATTCCCGCGTTTTGATATCCCAAGTAGTGTGGATTTGCCACCCGTAGAGTATTGAACAGGAACAAGTCCGATCCATGCAGCAAAATTTCGACCGTTTTTAAAATCATTTGGGTTACTGACTGAGGATATACAAGCACTAGCTATAACTGGACCAATACCTGGAACAGTCTGTAATTGCTTAACCTGCTCATTGTCAGCGAGAATTTTTTCGACTTTTTCAGCTTGTGAATCTATACGTTCATTGAGGTTCAGATAGTGATCATGAAGTTCACTCAATTCGAATATGATTAGAGGTGGAAGGGATTGATTTTTATCCACTAACCACTGAAATAGCCCCTTCATACCAGCGTGTCCTTTTGGAAAACTAATTCCGAATTCAAGCAGGATAGATCCGATTCGGTTCATACAAGCAGTACGCTCTCGAATATACCCGCTGCGTATTTTCCGAATAGTACAGATCACCTGCGCTGATTCGGTTTTCGCTGAAGAGAACCTCATTGTTGGTCGAGAAGCTGCTTCAGCGATCGCGTCGGCATCAATGAAGTCACTTTTGTTTGTTTTAACGTATGGCTTTACGTATTGGGGAGGAATTAGCTTGGGAGTATGACCGAGCTCAACACACTTTCTAGCAAGCCAATGAGCCCCTCCACACGATTCCATCGCTACAATTACAGGTTCATGGAAAGACAAGAACTCCAGTAGCTTCTGGCGAGTAAATTTTTCTTGAATAATTGTTTGCCATGTTGGTCATGCCCAACTAAATGAAAAGAGTTGTTACCTAGGTCAATTCCGATAATGTGAGACTTGTTCATGTGGCACTTTCCTTTAAAGATTAAACCAGTTCAAGTTTAGCTGTAGGGAGGGACGTACCATCTCATTAAGTATAGACAACTTGAAAAAGCCACGTGTAAGTGCCCTTCTACAGAGAAAAACCAGGTGTTTACCCTAACTCAATTCGAGCTCGATAGACTGCTTTCAGGCTTCACGATTATCGGCCATAAACCCGTTATAATAAACGTCATGAAAAACACGCCAGATACCAACTAGAAAGTCACGATGTTGCCGAGCTACAAGCGATGGTAGTAGTACTGATGTCGGAGGAAGATGAATGGAAATAAGAGCCTCAATCGCTGTTTGAACAACTCAAGCTTGCATTCGGTCGCCAGTTCGTAAAACGCCCGGAAGTGTTAAAATCTTACGATGAATCACAAGGTGACGTCTTCAGGCAGTCGAATGTGAAGCAGATAAGGAAGACGAAATTGAGGTGACGATAACCACAACAACGAAGAGGCGTGGTAACCGTAAACCTAGCCTCTTGAGGTTATCGAACTTGATTTAGACGACGATGAGAAGCAGTACGCTTGCGGCAAGCATGGCCTGCATAGAATCGGTGAAGAGCGCAGCTAGAAACTAGAGTTCACGCCAGCAGTACTCAAAGCACTAAGTATGCTTGCCGCCAATGCGAGATAAACAAGGACAACATCAAAAGCCAGCCCTACAGAGCATCATTCCTAAGAGTTTCACCACTGAAAGCTTAGTGGCTAACATCAACCTAAGTAAGTACCAATACGCGATGCTACTTTACTGGCAGGAATCATTATTTACACAATCAGGTATAGAGCTATCAAGTAACACTATGGCAAGTTGGTAGTTATCCAAGCGAAAAGTTCGCTCCGTTGTATGCAGCTTCGAGAGAGTACCTACTCAACCAGGTACTTAAGGCAGAGAAACAGTGTTTCATGTGGATTTACTGTTTGGGAGTGGATTCGTCTAAAACACCATTGCCAAATGTGAACAATATTGCGCGATATGCTTATAAGGTGGATAAAAAACGCCCGATGAAATAGAACTGGGCGTTTTAGTCATTAAGTGTCATCTAGACCGGAACGTTTTAATACGCTAGCTATCTAATTACTTATAATTTAGATATACGGTTTTTTTCTGCAAGTAACCTTCAAGACCATGTTTACCGTCTTCTCCGCCAATACCTGAGCGTTTGAATCCAGTGTGGAATCCATTAAATAACTCGCCATTTGGTCGGTTGATATAGATTTCGCCCACTTCCAGTTCATTAACCGCCTGCATAATCTTACTCATGTCGTTGGTGTAAACATAACCAGAAAGACCTAGGTCGATATCATTAGCATATTCAAGAGCCTGTTCGAAGCTACTGACAGGCATGGCAGATACGATTGGTCCGAACGTCTCTTCCTTCATTATATCCATGTCGTTCGTTACATTAGTAATAATGGTAGGTGAAAACCAAAACCCTTTATCAAATGCTGCGCCTTCTGGTTTACCACCGCCGAGTTCGATTGTGGCACCTTGTTCTTTTGCACGATTGACCATACGAGTGAGGTTTTCAATCTCTCTGGCGTTCACTTTTGGGCCAATATCCGTATCGCTGGCAAACGGGTCACCCACTTTGAGTGTTTTCGTTTTGGCGATAAATTTAGTCATAAAATTATCGTAAATCGCTTCGTGAATATACATACGCTCGTTAGATGTGCAAATTTGTCCACAGTTGCCAAAACCAGATTTAACAGCCAAGTCGACTACGTGATCAACGTCAACGTCCGCAAGCACGATAAACGGTGCTTTACCGCCCAGTTCTAAGTTAAGCGCGGTAATATTCTTAGACGCAGAGCGATAAAGAATAGAGCCTACTTCAGAGCTGCCTGTTAACGTTACTAGCTTGGTGATTGGGTTGCGAACCAGTTCATCGCCGACTACGGCGCCTTCGCCAGAGATAATATTAACAACACCTTTTGGAAAATTGCATTCAGTGATGAGTTTAGAAAATTCCAATACTGCAAGGGGGGTATCTGCAGGAGGCATGATAACCATAGTATTTCCAGTAACCAGTGCATTACCAAGTTTTCTTGCTGCAAGTGCTAATGGATAGTTCCACGCGAGTAATCCAACAGTTACACCAAAGGGCACGCGTTGAATCCAGATTTGCTCGTCTTGATTTTCGCTGGTAATTATCTCACCTTCTATACGTCGAGCGGATTCCGCAGCATAACGAAGAAAACCAACAGAACCGGCGACTTCGCCACGAGCGTCGCACAGTGTCTTACCTTGTTCAGTGGTTAACAGCTTTGCAAACGACTCGGTGTGCTCCTCCAATTTGTCTGCTAATTTAGAAACATATTGCGCTCGAGTTTGTGCAGGGAGTTTTGCCCAAGCTTTAGAGGCTTTTTCGCTAGACTTCAGTGCTTTTTGTGCGTCTTCTCGTGTAGCTTTTGGCGCGTAACCCACGATGTCCTCGTTACTAGGGTTAATAACTTCAATAGTCTCTGAACCAGAAGCTGCTAACCACTGACCATCGATGTATAAATTGCTATATAAAATAGGCATATGAATCCTCGTCGAATACAAATAATATACATCTAATATAACTCAAATACAGCCATTGGACAACCAAATCACTCTATTGGTGGATGTATTTGTGATTTCACTAACGTATTGATACATTCGTTATATAGTGTGGTTCTTAAGATGTGTATCACAAATATTGCAATAATGGATGAATTCAAGAAATTTGTTGCGCTTTAATTACATTTTCTTGATAGGAAAAGATGTAACTAGTGGTAAAATGAAGACTTACTATAAAATAGGTTGACCGAATCAACCTGACAACCCTGGAAAAATGATGATTGAATCAAATAATACAAAACGACGATACTATGATATCGGGTTACAAATTGAAGAATTGCTTCACTCTGGCTTTTTCAAAGCTGGTGAGCGTTTACCTTCTGAACGTGAATTAAGTGATCGGTTTGAAACCAGCAGGGCGACGATTCGCGAAGCTATCATTATGCTCGAGCTGAAAGGTTTAGTTATCGTTCGGCAGGGAGCTGGTATTTATTTTATTGATTCACCTGATAGAGCTTCAAATAGTGCTTTTATCCCTAAAAGTGATATCGGTCCTTTTGAGCTATTGCAGGCTAGACAAATTATCGAAAGTAGCATTGCCGGATTCGCGGCGACTCAAATAAAATTTAATGAATTAAGAGAGCTTAAAAAAGTTCTCAACCAGCAAGAAAGTGAAATCAACGGTAGCAGTGAAAAGTTTGAACAACTTGATGAACAGTTTCACCACTTGATTTCAGAGTCGACTCAAAATCGTGTACTTATTCGCCAGGCTGCTGAAATGTGGAATACAGTTCGTATTAAAAACCCGTTATGGCGAGAACTGAACCACAAGTATTTGCATGAAGAGCGTCTACAAACCCAATGGATTAACGACCACAAACGTATTCTGATGGCATTACAGAAACGTTCGGCAGAAGAAGCGAAACAAGCGGTCTGGCAACACATAGAGAACAGTAAAGTTGAGCTGTTAAAAATTGCCTCATCAGAAGGTGTAGATGAGGAGCTTGATGATTTTTTCTTTGCGCTTGATATAGACATTGAAAATACTTAATACACATGTGTTTTAAAGGCGAGCGTATAGCAGTTTTTATGTAGCGGAGTGATCTTGTAGTGGCATAGTGAATTTGGCCACCTGATTAGAGGTGTTAGAATACAACTCTAATCAGGTGAAACTATAACAAACGTATGAGACTTTCAGTCCCGAATTTAAGCTAGAAGCTGCGCAGTTGGTCACTACCAGGCTATACAGTTGTTGAAGCAGCGAAGGTGAATGTAAGCAATTTAGCAATTGAACAACGGATGAGGCAGCTCAAGTAAGTGAGGCAAAGCGTAACACCGAAAGCTTCGTCGCTCACTTCTGAGCAGATCGAGATCCGAGAGCTTAAAAAGCGGATTGCTGAGCTGGAAGAGCATAATGAAATAATTGAAAAAGGTGTTGCATTGACAAGTTGAATCTACAATTGCTCTGTTGATGTTGGACCTACTGAACAATTCTCGATAATTGAGAAACTCAAGTAGAGCTACAGTGTTTCAAAGCTGTGTAAAGTGTTCGGTTTCTATCGAAGCAGTTTTAATATTGGTGTAAGAAACCCAAGACTCAATCTGCAGAAGATGTACATCTACGTCCCCAAGTTCAAGAGGCTCACCGCGTTAGTAACGGTTCTGCCGGCGCGAGAACCATTGCGAGTATCGAAACTAACTCGCGATGGTTATCTCTCGTTTCAGAGCAACTAAGCTGATGAAAAACTCGGGCGGTTAGTCGTCAATGTCCTAAACACCGATATAGCAAAGCAACCCAGGAACACATTGAAATTATAAATCATTTAGATGACAGTTTGGTGTGACTGCTCCTAATCAGATCTGGTTCGGCGACGTAACCTATATTTGGACCGGAAATCACTGGAGTTATCTTGCAGTTGTTATCGACCTCTTTGTACATAAACCGATCGGTTGGGCGATGTCTTTTGCCCGATAGTCAACTGACATGTAAGGCGCTGAAGATGGCCTATAAGTCGCGAAGTAAGCCCTCCAATGTGTTATTCCACAGTGATCAAGCTAATCATTATACGAGTCGTATGTACCGCCAAGCATTCTGGCGATCTCAGATTAAACAGAGTTTATCTCGTCGAGGAAATTGTTAGAATATATACCCAATCAACTTGAAGATGCTGGTTTTAGAGCCTGAATATTATCATTGATTCGAGACACCAACGAAACTGCGATCTCTGGAAGAGTCACAGTAAAAAATTGGTCAATAGCTGCTGCTCTATCGGATTGAGAACGGGGCTATAAGATGGGAAGTAATGTATTCAATATTAAGGACAAACGCTGCATCTTTGACTATATTACGTCGGTGATATCCGGCTACATTTAAGACGATATGGAGTTTGTGGGTTAATGGTAGATTTCTCTTAGCTTTCATTAGTAGCGAACAATGCTTTTACTGTTAATGCTTTCGTAATCACTAACAGTAATCCTTCCAATATCCGACAGTTCCAACGCGCCAATAATATTCAGTCAGCTACGATTACCTGTCGCTTCAACCACTTTATCTTGACCAGCGCGTATCCATTCATGGAATGTTTTGGTCGATAATGTTGGGTGAACTGCATCGATGAAAACGTTTGGAATTAACGCCGTTTGCGAACAACGTAACTAAACTGAGTTCGTGCTGTTCGCATAAAACAAGCTCAGTAATATTGTTGTTTTCATAGTGTTCAAAGAGTGCGTACCACTCCTGAACAGAGAGTCGTTTTGCCGTTTTAAATTTTTTTGGGGTTAGAGGGGCGATGTTAATATTGGTGCAGAGTGATTTGAATGCGGGGTTTATGATGGATTTACTTTTCAGTGACCGCTAATTTGTAATGAATTCAAAAAAGCCCCTCTATTGAGGGGCTTGGTGTTATTCATTTTGTTAGGTTAAATGTATTTTAGCAGTTGGTGTCATCACCTGCAGGAGTGATGCAAACTGGATAGACTGCCGATTGTTGTTTTTCTGTCGCATCTGCATCGTTCTCGAACACAACAAATAGGTAGTAGAATTGATCTTCAGGTAGGTCTTGAGTTGGGACCAGTCCGTCATTTTGATATGAAGGGAGATCTAGCGAGAAAGTAATGTTTTTGCCTTCACTCGTACCAGGAGTTCCAGGTACGATGTCAAACTGAGCACCATCCCCACCTGCGTAATCCTTGACTAGTCCCCAGGTAGGTTTCTGTAGAAGACGTAGGTAAATCTTGACACCATCAGGCGTTGTTTTGTGAGAGCCTGCATTATAGTTAAACGTTACCTCTAACGGCTCATCAATTGGATTTGCTCTAGTTTTGTATTTCCAATCGCTATCTAGTTTAATAGACATGTCTATATAACTTTCAACGGTCAATGTGATTGAGTCTGTCACGGCATTTGGATTTTGACTGCCATTCGCCGTCGCAGTAATTGTTACCTCACCTTCTCCGGTTCCTGACACAATTCCATCAGATGAAACAGTCGCGATGGAGTCATTTGAAGAGGTCCATAAAATCGACTCATCGTCAGGTTTCTCTTCTTGATCACTAGATGTGAGTAACGCTTTGAGTTTAATTGTCTTATTTACATACAGGTAGCTATCATTTTGTTCTATCGTGATGTCTGTGACGTAAATAGGGTCAAATTCACCTACAGAAATTGCAATGCTCTCGCTCACTCCCTGAGTAGCTGAAGAGGTCACTGTGATAATGGTATCTCCGAAGCTGTGAGCAGTGATATCCCCTTCACTATTGACACTTGCAATTGTACTATCAGAACTTGTATACGTTACTTCAGGTTTCGCATTTAGTGGTGTGAATGACGGTTCTAAAGAATAGGTATCATTAATGCCTAATTTTTTCTCACTACGCGCGAGTGTGATTTCTGTTGGTACAGGCGCAAGACCGTCTGCTGATTTCAGTGTCTCACCAATGTTAGGCTTAATAAATCTAACCGATTCGCCATTACGCCAAGTGATGGTTGCTGCCTCAACTTGTTCTGTTTGACCAAGACCAAAATGCGTCAAGTTCATTACACTTTGTGAGAAAGATGCCCCACGTGAACCGACACGATGAGACGGTGTAGTACCGGAGGCAGTCTCTAGAACAACTCTAGCGCCTAGTGGATCAATGTTAGAGAATGGACTATAGCCGACGTCAACATTAAGGTAGTTTCCGGTATTAACTGTCGTGTTTTTATACAAATACCACATGCCGTTTTCATTGCTACCATTAAGTATGTCAACCTGGCCATTGCGGTTAAAATCGAATGCTTGTCCCATATCACCGTGACCAGGGTCATTAACATCGTGTGCGCCATGGGTTGTGGTTGTTTCAAATTTCCCTTTGCCATTGTTAACCAATAGTAAATCCGAAACACGTTCTGCAATGAAGCCAAAACGATGAATGAAGAGGTCATTCCACCCGCTATTGTTGAAGTCTCCGAATGTTACTCCCCAGTGGTTACCGCCTGTCGGCACATTCCATTCTTGTGTGCCATCAACAAACTTGTCACCGTCGTTTATAAGCAGCATATCGCTTACGTTACGGTTGGTTGGTTCCCAATCTGTCGTAACGCTGGTAACATTTTCAAGTGAAAAAGAGACAAGCCAATAAACATTTTGATTTCTGACCCATTCTACTTTCCATTTACCGCCACCGGTGTGACCGATATAAATCCCATTTTCATCACGGACTTCTGGAAAACCAACGGCATCTTCAGGTTGGACATCTAAAAATTCCGGTGCATCTTTCATGTCTGGATGAAGTTGACTTTCTTGGAAGCCTTCTGCGTAAACCCACTTTTTCTCTTTTGAGTTACCGAGGTAGATTGGATAACCATCATCGTATTGACGATAGGTCAAGCTTAGGTCTTTAAGCGTTAGTGTCGCATTTTCATCTGTTGTAATGTCGATCAGCGTTTTACCGGTTTCGCCGTCATCGCGGACGTCGAATGTTTTTGTCGTTGGGTTGAAATCATAAGATTTGTTTGACAGTTGGTATTCAGGAAGACCACGAGATAAATAAATGTCAAAGTGGCCATCGTTATTTAAATCTACTTCCGCTGCAGATTGTACCTGGTCTAAGCCTATCGCATTAGCTGGTAGGCGCTCACTGGAAACATCAGTAAAAGTGAAGTCACCATTGTTTCGCCATAAGGATACGGGTGAAAATAGCAGTAGATCTTGTTTACCATCGTTATCGTAATCTAGAATGAGTGCACGTTGGCCGAGTGTGTGCTCTAATCCAGCCACGCGTTTTTGTGTGAATGTACCATCGCCGTTATTTTCATAAAATAGTTGAATAGGACCATCGTAATCGGGTGTTTTTGCATTAACCAGTATTAGGTCCAATAAGCCATTGTTATTCAAATCAACCCAGCGGGGGGCTCTTCCGCGCGCAGGGGTTGTAATGCCACCATTGCCTTCTACTTGAACAAAATTGCCACCTTCGTTTTTGAAAAGAATATAAGAAGAAGGATTCGTTCCGTTTGCTCCACCAATAGCGAGCATCATATCGAGGTGACCGTCACCAGTGTAGTCACCCAAAGCGGTACCATGGTAATCTTGTGGATTAGGGAACATAGGGACAACATCTACCGCGCCACCGTCTAAGTTTGTTACTACCTGTGGTGCAATGTAGTTATGGTTGTTTAGAATGGCATCATAGTATCCAGTATCGTTAATGTCGCCAATCGATGGACCGCCATATTTGAGTGTAACTTCTGTTTCCAACCCAACTTCAGCGGACATGTCGGTAAACTCTGGGAGGGTGATGTCTCCAAGTGGTGCTGCAGTCATTGAATTGACTTTCACAGCGCCTGTTCTGACAGCAATAGTAAACGGTGTTCCGTTGTCAGACTGAGTTGCAATGTCGTTTAGTTTTGTTATCAACCGCAAAGAATGATCGCCGGACGAGGGAATATCGACGTGATCTAAAAGAACCTTCGTTCCCTGAAGCACAGAAATAGAAGCGTAAGCTGACTCGATAGTAACATCTAATTCTAATGCCTGAAGTAACTCTGGAGAAGTAACATCGACATCAACATTGATATCTTTTCCTACTTCAGTCGTTGCAGGAAGTGTAGTAATTGCAGGATTTTGATCGCCAGGTGGGACAGACCCATCTGAGCTGCTAGAACTACTATTGCATCCAACGGTGGAAGCTATAGCTAGTGCTAAAATGCTAAAACCGATTTTTTTATTTATTGACATTATGTTTTCCTTACGTCGTCAAAAATATTTCTCCCGTAGTTTAATTGAGCATAAATAATTGGTTTGTGACCTCTGTCTATTGGTTGTACAAAAAGGCTATTTTTAATGCTAAATTCTTGAAATAGATCAACCTATTTTGATTTGGATAGACTTTTAGTATAAAAAATAGCAGTTTTTAGACTCTTTTTAGTGTTTGTGACGTAGGTTATTTAGAATTACGTACTAAACTGCTATCTTTTGTTCAACCAATTTTTTAGCATTTAATAAAAAGGTGAGTGTTGTATGAAGCGTTATCAAATGTACGTAGGCGGTGAGTGGATTGATGCAACAAATAATCAAGTTGAACAAGTCATTAGTCCGTCAACTGAAGAGGTTATTGCAGAGATTCAAAATGCTGATGAGAGCGATGCAAAACGAATTCTTGAAGTAGCAAAACAGGCGCAAAAATCTTGGGCTAAAACACCAGCTAAACAACGGGCAGATATTCTGCGCAAGTTTGCTCAATTGATTCGAGATAATAAAGAATACTTAGCTGAGCTACTTGTTAGGGAGCAAGGAAAGCTCTATCGCGTCGCAATGGGGGAGGTAGAGGTGACCAGTACCTTTATTGAATATGCGTGTGATTGGGCTAGGCAGATGGATGGTGACATCGTTCAATCCGATAATGCAAATGAGCAAATCATGATCCATAAAGTGCCTCGTGGAGTCGTTGTCGCAATCACGGCTTGGAATTTTCCGTTGGCTCTTGCTGGTCGTAAGATTGGGCCCGCGTTGGTTGCAGGTAATACTATTGTAATTAAGCCAACGTCTGAAACACCACTTGCGACACTTGAGCTAGGGTATCTTGCTGAGGAAGCCGGGATTCCGGCTGGTGTTTTAAATATTGTCACTGGCGGAGGACGGACGTTAGGTAACGCTCTTGTTGGTGATAGGTTGACCAATATGGTGTCAATGACGGGTAGTACTCCTGCTGGTCAATCTATTATTAAGGCATCTGCAAATAATATGGCGCATGTTCAGTTAGAGCTGGGAGGCAAGGCGCCTTTTATTGTAATGGAGGATGCCAACCTTGAACAAGCAGTCGCGGCAGCACTGCACTCACGTTTTGATAACTGCGGTCAAGTTTGCACGTGTAATGAACGTATGTATGTGCACAGTAGAGTTTACGATAAATTTATGCGTCTTTTCATGGATAAAGTCGCGTCAATTAAAGTGGGTGACCCAATGGATCCTACGAGTGACATGGGGCCAAAAGTAAACGCTCGTGAGTTAGCTCATATGGAAGAGCTCGTTGCCCAAGCTATCAATGAAGGTGCTACCCTAGCATACGGTGGTGAACGTGTTCAAGGGGCCGGTTTTGAAAAAGGTTTCTGGTTCCAGCCCACTGTACTGACTGATGTGACTCAGGCAATGACTATTGTTCATGAAGAAGCGTTTGGTCCAATCTTACCTGTTATTCGATTTGATACTTTTGAAGAAGTGATCGGGTATGCCAACGACAGCGATTATGGTCTTGCGGCGATGGTTTGCACTAATAACATGAAATATGTTAACCGATTGTTGTCGGAGTTGGAGTCGGGTGAGGTTTATATCAACCGCGGACATGGTGAACAACATCAAGGTTTCCATAATGGCTATAAGCTAAGCGGGACAGGTGGTGAAGATGGTAAATATGGATTTGAACAATATTTAGAGAAAAAAACATTCTATGTGAATTTTGATTAACGGAGAGGTAACAGAACAAAGCTTTGTTCTCTTATCAGAGGATTCGCCATTCTTCGACGACATGAATAGCTTAGATCACTAAATGGTTAAGCTAATAACACAGCGTTGTTATGGAACAACGAGAATCCAGCTTCGGTAAGCCATATTTATTTCGTGGCTTACCGATTCGAAAGGCTGTTTTCAGACATAGATTAAATGCGTACGACATTAGTCCATCAAATGGCTGGGCGCGCGATTCAGTGTTTACCTCCTTGCTAGTGTTTGTTATTTAGTGATTGATTTAACTCATTTAGAAAAAGCGAGATGGCGGTATCAGTTCGAACTGTGGTGAACTGATATTGGCCACGCTCTTAGAGTTTAACCAGAACAATCGTTCTGATTCATTGGGTGTTAAACCACCGTTGTATTGGTGCGGGTGGAGCTGGCAATAATAACCAATAATGTATCGAGTAATTTCTTGTTGCGCCTCTGCAACGCTCCTATAATCTACTGTTGGTATCCATTCCGTTCTCAAGCTTCTAAAGAAGCGCTCCATTGGTGCATTATCCCAGCAATTTCCTCGACGAGATAAGCTTTGCTTGATCTGAAAGCGCCACAATAACTGCCTTGAACGCTGTGGAACATGACGCCTTGTGGTTTACCACGAGACTCATAAGCCATGGCAAGAGCCTTACTTGTTAATCGACTATCGGGCGATAATGACATTGGCCAACCAATATTTTTCTAGCAAACAGATCGATAACAACGGCTAAGTACATCCAACGATTACCTGTCCAAACATAAGTAACATCACCAACCCACACTTTGTTTGGCTCCGAAACTGCAAACTGGCGGCCTAAGTGGTTTGGGATCTCAATATATTCTTGTGATGTTCTGCGATATCAGTGTTTTGGTACTTGGCAGCGCACTAGGCCAAGGGCTTTGATGAACTTCGTTGCACTGTCACGACTCAGGTTAGTTCCCTGAGTCGTGATTATGTCAGCAATGGTCCTAGCGCCCGCAGAGCCGTTGCTTGCGGCGTGAGCCTCGCTAACTAAACTATGGAGCTTTACTGTTTCAGCATTAATCTCTGCTGGACGTTTTCGCTAGTAGTTTAGCTGCTTCGATGAATATTGAAAACTACACATAATATTTTTACGCTGTGGCTCTGCTTGAGTTTCTTGATTATCAAGAATTGTTCATTGAGTCCGACATCAACAGAGCCGTGGCTTTTTTTAATCTTTCATTATGCTCTTCAAGGCGAGCTAACTTCTTCTTTAATTGCCGTATTTCAATTTTCTCAGGCGTCATTGGTGATACTTTAGGTGTTTTCCCCTGACGTTCTTCTTTTAGTTGGCGAACCCACTTATCCATCGTGGATTTACCAACGTTCATCGCTTGAGCAGCCTCTGCCACTGAGTGGTTCTGATCTAGAACTAGTTGTGCTGCTTCCAATTTGAAATCGGCACTAAATAGTCGTCTTGTACGCTTTGTCATAGTGCCACCTGTTAACTTATCAGGTGATGATATCACCTCTAACTAAGTGACCAAATTAAGCGTACCACTACAGAACTGATGGCGATACGGGTTAATCGGTAATGATTAGCTTGTGGCTTTACGATACTCAACTGGTTAAGTAGAGACAAAAAGTAACGTTATAATCAGATTTGTATACTAGACATTTATGACGGAGTTTTTTGGAAAGTACTTTTATCATTTTGTTAATGAGATCATTCTATTGTCAACCAAATAGTGCGATTTGTTATGTGCGTCACGTTAAATTGGTTTTCCAATTGTTAGTATAAGTCTATCGGGTTAATTGAATAATAACCTTAGGGCTGGACCACTATTATTAGGATGAAAATGACACATTTTGTATCTTCTGAGATCTAGGTCTTTGAAGAGAGCGAGTGAAGTGAATATCATAACAAACGTTACTGATATTGGTAACCCAAAGCGACAGAGTGTTAATTTTGACATGTAAACATCATGTTTATTGGTTAACCGTGTAAATGCTTGTTAGGGGAATTGATTATCAGGGTGATAGCAAGTGAAGTGCAACAAGTAATGAGGCCTGTCCCAGACATGTTGTTAACCCACATTAAATAACTATATCCATCAAGGAATTGATCATGAATAAATTTAAAACTACGGCTCTTTTAGCGGCTATTGCATTGACAGGTTTTGGTTGTCAGTCAACGACGGGTTCTGCTGGCGGTGCTTCTGCTTCTGCTTCTGCTTCTGCTGCGGTAGCTCCAGCCCCCGATTTTGAAAGTGCTCAATTTGCGCAATCGATAAAAGGTAAAAAGTCTAAAGTTGAATTAGTTCAAGGTACAGGCGTTACCGTGGGTAAAAATGCGGTTAAAATTGATTTTGAGGGCGTATCTGAAGCCAATAAGAATAAATTTTGGCCTAACGCATTTATGACTCCAGCAGGCGGTGTCTGGGATTGGAGTGATAAAGAAAGTTTTACAGTTGATGTCACTAACCCTACTGATGAACACGCATTTATTAACTTCAAAGTTGTTGATCAAGCTGGAACTACTGGTGGTGGCATGCCTCGTCAGTTGAACCATAAAGTAATGATCCCAGCCGGCGCAACTGAAAAAGTTGAAGTTGTATTCCAAGCAAAACTTTACAATTTGCCAGGATACTGGGGTGGTGATGATCTAGATCTTAGCAAGATTAAAGAGGTTAAAATATTTATTCAAGGCCCGATTGAGAAACAAACAATTATTCTTGATAATTTCACCTTAATCGGGCCTCAATCTTAGTGGTCTTTTTACAACCCTTCTAGCTGAGTAAAACATGGATACGAATAAATCTAAAATAGCGATTATGCTCTCTACTATTTTAGTGTCTTTATATGGGTGTAAGTCTACACCCATAGATGCACCTGATAGTAATGTAAGCAGTAACTCTGTCAGTATTAATTTACCTGACTTCGAGACCGCAGCTTTTGTTAATGCATTGACATCAACAAACTCAACCGTTGAGCTTGAAAGTCTCGTTGGTGTAACTAATGGGAAAAATGCACTAAGAATAAATTTTGATGCTGTTTCTGACGAAGAAAAAAACAAAATATGGCCAAGTGTTAAAATAAAACCTCAGGCTAGTCCTTGGAATTGGAATTCAAAAGGAAGTTTAAAATTAGATGTAACCAATCCATCGGGAACAGCTATAAATGTTATTTTTAAATTATCTGACAATGTCGGGCTAATGGGGGAAGAAAATAACCAACTTAATTATTCAGCGACCATTCCTGCGGGTGCAACCGAACAAGTTGAAATGCTATTTAATGGTTCTAAACGCAAATTAGAAAACTACTGGGGTGGTGAAAAGTTAAATCTTCGCCATCTATCCGAGCTTCAAGTATTTGTGCCAGGCTCAGTGAAACAACGATCTGTGGTTTTAGATAATTTTGAGTTAGTGAACGCTACGGGTGACTTTATCTCTGCAGAAGAAAAGGTTGTTGATGCAGGCCCAATTCCAACGTTACTAGAAATTACAGATTTTTCTGACGATAAAAAAACATTCGTGAGTAAATCGTACAGTAGAGGAACTTCGACCCAATTGGTCGATACGCTGTCTGGGCAAGGTTTAAACGTTAAGTTTTCATCTAAAAATGCGTATCCTAATATTGCTTTTAGATCAGATAAACCTTGGGATTGGTCTAAAAAAGGGGATTTTAATTTAGCGTTAGATATAGACAACCCGACTGATGATGCTGTCCAACTCTACGTGCGAATTGATCAAGCTGAAAATGCTCAAAAAGGCGGCACTGCTAACGGCGTAAAAGACAGTATGTCTAGTTATGTTACATTATTACCGGGCAAAAAAAGTACCTACTATATGGCGTTGCAGCCATCGAGTAAGGGCAATACTGTATCAGGAATGCGAAGTGAACCACCAAAGCTATCTTATGATGCTCAGGCCATTAGCTATGGTTGGGGCGAGAAAAGCTTAAATACTTCAGAGATCCATACAATAAGTCTTTATCTTCAAAATCCGACGAAGGACGCGGAAATTATTGTTGATACTATTCGGTTAGTACCTGATCTCAGTTCTGATACCAGTCGATATGAAAATATCGTTGATAAGTATGGTCAATTTACCGGTGATGAATGGGAAGAAAAAATTCATTCTGATGAAGAACTTCGTGCAGCAGGCAAAAAAGAGTTGGCGAATATTGGGAAAGCTAAGCCGCTAAGTGATCGCTGTACTTACGGAGGTTGGTCAGAAGGGTCTAAATTGGAAGCCACAGGTTTCTTTAGAACTGAGAAAGTAGACGGTCAGTGGACATTGGTTGATCCTCAAGGGTGTAAGTTCTTCATGACTGGTCTCGCAAATATTCGCATGGCAGATACCGTGACCATCACTGGTGTTGATTTTGATGATGTGTCGACTCGTGAAGGGGCAAAAGTTCATTCAGAGTTACGTAACTCTATGTTTGAGTGGCTTCCTGAGTATTCTGACCCGCTTGCCGAGGCCTATAGTTATGCAGGATATGTTCATTCTGGCGCGGTCAAAAAAGGCGAAGTCTACAGTTTCTACTTAGCGAATCAGATGCGCAAATATGGCGTGTCTAAAGAGGAGGCTAAGTCAATATGGAAAGATGTCACACTGGATCGCATGACCGATTGGGGCTTTACCACATTAGGCAACTGGACGGATCCAATTTTCTTTGGCTCTGAAAGAGTGGCCTATGAGGCACATGGTTGGATTCGAGGTGATCACAAGCGCATTAGCACCGGTAACGATTACTGGGGGCCTATTCATGACCCATTTGATCCAGAGTTTAGAACAAGTGCCCGTGACATGGCAGAAAGAGTTGCTTCGGAAGTAAAAGACAATGACCCATGGCTTGTCGGTACGTTCGTTGACAACGAAATCAGCTGGGGCAATGTAATGAATGAGGCGAACCACTATGGCCTTGTAATCAATGCATTGAGTTACGATAGTGCAGAAAGTCCTGCGAAAAAGGCATTTTCTAACTTCCTTAAAGATAAATACAGTGACATCTCTAAGCTGAATTCTTCGTGGAATGTTCAGGTTAAGGATTGGAAAGAGTTCGATAAATCGTTTGATTATCGCTCGAGCCTTAGCAAGGGAATGAAAGAAGACTATTCAACGCTACTGCAAATGTTGTCTGAGCAATATTTTTCTACGGTACGCAAGGAGATCAAACGCGTCTTACCTAACCATCTATATCTTGGTGCACGATTCGCTGATTGGGGGGTGACTCCTGAAATAGCAAGAGGTGCAGCTAAATATGTTGATGTCATGAGCTATAACCTTTATGCCAATGATTTGAATGATGGCAAAAAAGCACACTGGAAGAAATTATTGCCAGAACTGGATAAACCAAGTGTGATTGGCGAGTTTCACTTCGGAGCAACAGATACTGGCTTGTTCCATGGTGGGATTGTTTCAGTTGCAGGTCAGAAACAGCGTGCCGAAATGTATACCCAGTATATGAACAGTATTGTGGATAACCCTTACTTTGTAGGTGCACATTGGTTCCAATATCTTGACTCGCCAGCTACTGGTAGGGCTTGGGATGGCGAAAACTATAATATTGGTTTCGTTACGGTTGCCGATGTACCGTATGTAGAACTGGGGAAAGCCGCTAAAGATTTCAACGAAAAACTGTACAAAAAGCGTTTTAAGAAATAATGATGATTTAATCAATTTATTTGGAATAAATTGTTAAAAATAAATAGGGAAGATAATGAACATAATTAAATTTAGTGCAATAGCGCTGGCCATAGGCGCCTCATGTTCGGCTAACGCCATTGAAACAATGGTGGCTGACTTTCAGGCGAATGGTATTGCCGCCGGTGAGCCGATCGATTCTGCTTCGACTACAACGAACAAAGTAGTCAATAATAATGGCGATAAATATTTACAAATAAAGTCAACGGGCCCAAAAAATATGGGCGTTAAATTATTTCCGTATTCATCGGGCGGTTGGAGTAAAGACTGGACAGGTCAAAAGCTATTTAAACTAGATGTGTTGAACAATTCTGGAGTGGACTTGCCACTACTAGTTAAAATAAGTGATGGTGATTATATTACGCCCATTTGGGGGAAGGTCACACCTTCATCAAATTCAGAATACCAGACGGTAGAATTCGCAATTCCTGATCCACTGCCTGATGGCTTTGATATTACAAATGTCTTTGAAATTAACTTTTTATTAGACTCGGAACCTAATAACGGTTCAGAAGTAACCTTTCAAATTGACAACATTCGTTTAGAGGATAGTAAACCGAGTGGTGGCGATATTATTGTCCCGGGAGACGATGAGACAGTTATAGTGTCATTTGCTGATAAATTTAATATAGGGGATACCATTGACCAAACTAGAGATGGTTTTAATGAAGTGTCAGATTACGCCTCTAGTGATGGTGACGGTGCTTCTTGGGAAGTTGAGTATACCGCAGCTTGGCAAGGTACCACTATTTATTCTGAAGTAGGCGGATGGAATGTTGATTGGACTTCAGAAAGTGGCTTTAAGCTTGATGTGTTAAATGGCACTGATAGCGCGAAGATCGCTATTAAATTAGTGTCAAATAGCAATGGTACTAGTGTCCCCGCAGAGTTTTTATTCGCTGTACCAAAAGACGATACATTCCACACAGTTGAGATCGATTTCAATGAATTACCTAGTGGCTTTGTCTTATCCAATGTTACGGGTGTCCAAAGCTATTTGACTCAAAATAAACCAGGTAAAGTGTACTACGACAGCTTCCGAACCGTCGCCGGCACGATTGATCCAGGTCCAGGTCCAGGTCCAGATCCAGATCCAGATCCAGATGTTACACCTATCGTCACTTTTGATAAGTACGTAGGAAAAGTGATTGATACTTGGGACGGTGTCGCGCCAAATATTGGCGTTCAGGATTCGGATTTCGATACGGACGGTGACGACAGTGCTTGGCAGATCAGTGCGATGGAGGACTGTGAAAAAATGGATTGTCGTTTAGTGAGAATGCGACGTCAATTTGTAGACCAAGTTGTATCTTGGGATTGGTCAAATGAAAAATATGTAGAGCTTGATCTTATGACTGACTCTACCAAAGATGAGTTGGTGGAGATTAAGCTTGGGAGTACTGGTTATACTGGTAATGGTTGGGCGGATTTTGAAGATCATGTGCTAACCAGTACTATTACGGTTCCAGCATCAGCAACAAGCAATACAGCTTCAATCAGTGCGTTTGCAGCGAGCGCGGTGCAAACGATTAGTATAGATTTGAGTGCAACTGCAGGTGCTAAATTTGACGCGTCAAAAGTTGAGTTTATTCAAATTGGGGTTGTTAACCAGCCTTCAAACCCAATCAACTTATATGTTGATAAAATAGTGACTACCTCAGAGGCGAGTGGAGTCGTGCCTGAAGATCCAGTATATCCTAGTTATACTGGAGCAGGTGGTAGCTTTGGCCCTTTAGGTCTGCTTTTCTTGCCACTGTTAACATTGTTTAGAAGAAGAAAAAGTTAATTGCCTCTTTCTTCGTGTCAATGCCAGTGTGTTCCACACTGGCATTTTTTATGGTTGCGTATTGATGCGCTTATATCATCGCTTTCCTCTAGAGCTCATCATCTAGGTACCATTTATTTTCATGACAGAACGAATGTGTCCCAGTTCGCTAAGGTCTTCTTCAAATTTAATCTCGTTTACAAAGATGCATCACATAATTGGATTACCAATTTGGATTTATTGGTCTGGCAGTGTTATTGTTAACGTATTCTGAGAAGCGCAAGGTTTAGTCTAAAGTTTATTTTTGTTAGTAGGTAAATCTGTAACATAAGTCTAAGTCAGAATTCTAGATAATGAGGATATTGAATATAAATAATGTGTCATCTAGAGTTAGGTAAATGGATTTATCGTTTAAAGCGATAAATATTATAATGATATATTAAGAGTTAAGGGAAAGATAATGGGTGGTATTAGCATCTGGCAGCTTTTAATCGTCGCAGTGATTGTAGCGCTTCTATTTGGTACAAAAAAATTACGAGGTATTGGAGGGGATTTAGGTGGTGCGGTGAAGGGCTTTAAGAAGGCAATGGATGAAAGTGAACTTAGTCAGTCTGACCATAAAGATACAGGTTTGAATAAAAACTTGGGGCAGCATGAAGAAAAAGTATTTGCTGACATTAATCACGAAAAAGAGAAGGCGTAATCGGTGTTCGATATTGGCTTTTTGGAACTGTTATTAATATCTGTCGTTGGATTAATCGTTCTTGGACCTGAACGATTACCCCATGCTATTAGAAGTGTTTCAAAGTTTTTTGGCACGGCGAAGAATATGATGAATAGCGTAACAGATGAGCTTTCAAACGAACTCAAGGTTAAAGAGTTGCAAGATAATCTACGTAAAGCTGAAAAAATAAATGTTAATACTTTATCTCCAGATTTGAATTCATCGGCAGAAGAAATTAAAAAGTAGTTCAATAACTGGAATTTTCTAGTTCAAGTAGAGATTAGATACCATCGTTGAAATATGGATCTTAATCCTAATAGCATTGGTTGCCTTGGCTAGAAAAGTGCTCACGGTTCTGCTCCCTGAGAGGCTGTTAGTAGGTCCTTCCATTCGTATTATGTAAATTGAAAGTAAGGGCCCTTATGTCTTCTGTAGAGCAGACGCAACCTTTAATTAGTCACTTGTTAGAATTGCGTAATCATTTACTTCGTGCATTGGTTTCAGTTCTAGTTGTGTTTTTAGGGTTGATATATTTTTCAAATGATATCTATGAGTTTGTCTCTGCACCTCTTGTTGAGCGACTCCCCGAAGGCGCAACCATGATTGCCACTGATGTGGCATCTCCTTTTTTTACACCACTTAAATTGACTCTGATTGGTTCAGTTTTTATCGCCGTACCTTACATTCTTTATCAAGTTTGGGCATTCATTGCACCAGGTTTATATAAGCACGAGCGCCGGTTGACTATTCCGTTAATGCTATCTAGTTCTTTATTGTTTTACTGTGGTGTGGCGTTTGCTTATTTTGTCGTATTCCCATTGGTATTTGGCTTTTTTACCGCTATCTCTTTGGGTAATGTTGAGTTTGCAACGGATATCGCTAGCTACTTAGATTTTGTTTTAGCGTTGTTTATGGCCTTTGGCATTGCATTCGAAGTGCCTGTGGCAATTATCTTATTATGTTGGACTGGTGCTACCAGCCCTGAAAGCCTGAAACAGAAACGACCATATGTCGTGGTTTGTGCGTTTGTTTTTGGTATGATGTTAACACCACCAGATATGATTTCTCAGACCCTTTTAGCGATTCCTATGTGTTTTCTTTTTGAGGTCGGTTTGTTTTTTGCTCGCTTTTATCGTAATGAACGTGAAATAGAAGAGGTAGTATAATCCTATCCTTTTCAAATATGGTTGAATATTGTAATGATATGGTGAGTTTGGCTACATAGCTAATGTGGACGGTGATTAAATAGCTGGCAATAAGGTGATGAGTTCTTCATGTCATCATGAGCCTTACTCCGAAAGGTGCCACTCTATTGCATCTAACGATATTCATCGCTGCGATGAGTTTGCTCATGAAATATATTGAGTTCAGCGATTCTATGTATACTTAAAACACTTAATATCTAAAATACAATCTTTTTTTTCTTCTAATTCATCACAATTCCGATAAACAATAGTATAACCTATTTGTATTATTGGTTAATCTATCTTGCAGGGTCAATGGTCCAATGTTCATTTTGCAATATAAAATCAAGGAGTTTGCAGTGAAATTACGAAAATCGGCTTTATCTGTAATTATTTCAGGTATTATTTTAAGTGGCACAAATGTTTACGCAAATGTCATAGCTAAATCACCAACGGCAGAAAATCAAAGCTCCAAGTTGTTGGTAGTCAACAACGCTGAAGATATTGTCGCCTCGGTTATCGATTTCAATGATGGCAATCTTGATGTGATTGAAAGCCATAATGGTTCAGAAATTGAGTTAGTAGAACGAAACAGCAAGAAAATCTTACAAGTTAACTCTAGTGTTGGTCCGACTTTCCCTGGTGTCGTTTTTTCAGCGCCTGAACCATGGGATTGGAGTGAATATGGAGATATTGCGCTCGGCATTGATTTAGCTTATACAGGAGAAAAACCGACTCAGCTATACATACGTGTCGACGATGGTGTTAATCCAAATGGTTCAATACGTAGTAGAACGGGTTACGTTCAGCTTTCTCCTAATGATAAAGGTATGTATTACTTTACGTTAAAGAGTTTAGATAAACATTTTAACGAAGGTATGCGTGGTATGCCACCACGTAAACCAGGTCAAGCACAACAAATAGGCTTTGCTTGGGGAGAAACCGAACTGGACATTAGTAATATTACAAGTGTACGTTTATATCAGTATAGCCCTCAAAATGAAGCCAGTTTCGAAATATCAAGTATGTCTATACTGCCTAACTTAGCGGTCAACACTAAACGGTTTGAAAATGTTGTTGACCAATATGGTCAATATACGGGTTCGGACTGGAAAGAGAAGGTGCACAGCGATAAGCAATTGCAACAACGGGCAAAAGAAGATCTTAAATTAGTAAAAAATGTAAAATTAATGAGCGATCGCTCAAAATTTGGTGGTTGGAAGAAAGGTCCTAAAGTTGAAAATACAGGCTATTTTAGAACTCAGAAAATAGATGGGAAATGGGCGCTCGTTGATCCAGAAGGCTATCTTTATTTTGCAACAGGGTTAGATAATATTCGACTTAATGACACTTATACCACTACGGGTATCGCTTTTGCTAACTATGAAGAACCACAAACCTCTAACGCTAGCCCAAGCGAAATATCATCGCTCCCTTACCTTGAAAGGAAAGGCGAACGTGTAAACAAAGCGGAACTGCGTCATAACATGTTTAGTTGGCTTCCTGATTATAATGATTCACTATCTCAGTCATACCAATACAGTGATATGATTCATGATGGACCACTTAATCATGGTGAAGTATTCTCATTTTATGCTGCTAACCTACAACGTAAATTTGCACCTGATTCTTTTAGTGATGCCGTCAAAACGTGGCAAGATGTCGTTTTATCTCGCATGATGGATTGGGGCTTCACCTCGTTGGGTAATTGGTCTGACACTGAGTACTACTCTAATACAAAAGTGCCATATACGGCTCATGGATGGATTGTTGGTGACCATCAAAGAATTCCGACAGACAATGATTTCTGGGGCGCAATGCATGACCCATTTGACCCTCAGTTTCAACTTTCTGTTCGTTCAATGGCTAAGGATATAGCAAAAGATGTCGCTGACTCTCCATGGTGTATTGGGATTTTCGTTGAAAATGAACTCAGCTGGGGGAAAAAAGGTACGGAAGCTGGCCACTACCTAATAACGATTGGTATGTTGCGTTTAGATGCAAAGCAAAGCTCTGCAAAAGCCGCTTATATGACAGCTTTAGAAAGTAAATATTCCGATATCAAAGCACTAAATTCTGCATGGGATACTCAATTTTCTTCGTGGGAGGAGCTCGCTGGTGGCTTTAACTTCAATGGCGAATATACGGATACTATTAAAGAGGATTTCTCGTTATTTTTAACGATGCATGCGAATACTTTCTTTAATATCGTAGATAAAGAACTCAATGCTGTGCTGCCAAATCATCTCTTCTTGGGTTCCCGATTTGCTGATTGGGGGCTCACACCAGAATCTGTGACCGCGGCAAGTCATTACGTCGATGTCATGTCGTTTAACCACTACGCCTACGATCTTGAGTCGAAGGGAGATTGGAGTAAATTAGCTGAATATGATTTACCCGCTTTTATAGGAGAGTTTTCATTTGGTGCGATGGATTCTGGAATGTTTCATCCGGGAGGTATCAACGGTGAGTCACAACAGTGGCGTGCAGACATGTTTAAGCATTACATGAAAAGTATTGCCAACAATCCTTATTTCGTTGGTGCACATTGGTTCCAGTATCTAGATTCACCAGTCACTGGACGAGCCTGGGATGGAGAAAATTACAATAATGGCTTTGTCACTATCACAGATACGCCTTATCAAGAACTAGTCGATGCAGCAAAAGAATTTCACACCTCTTTATATGAACGCCGATATGGAGATTTGAACTAGTATTTACGCCCTCAAGAGTTACTTTGAGGGCTTTTTAGTTCTATTTTAGCTATACCTAATCTCATTATTTACTAGATTACTCCATAATGATGAGAAAAAGCTTACTTACAAGAGGCGAGAGTCACTTCTCATGTACCATAATTAAATAAAACCATATTTAGATAGTCTCTGCTGTGGGTTTTATCTGCAATCTAGCTTAAATCGATTCAGCGACACTGCTCTACCACACCCCCACCCATATTACTGTAATAGTCTAATCAGCAGGAAAAGATGTTTTTCGCAACCTTAGCTGATCAATGTCAAAGTAAATAGTAAGCGTCCATAAAACCACGGGGCGATTTTGTCAGTGTTTGAAGAACCAACGTAATAGAACATCGATATCAGGGTTCATTTTCGTCAGCTCGGTCATGAACTTGCACCTAACATGAGCGGGATAACTATCCGTTTGTAGACCGCCATAATAGCCTCCATTAAGGCGGTGGTCGGTAAAACACGATATTCTTCACATTGTTAACGCCACCTCAGGCGATTCGCCCTGGGTAGTACAGTCATATATGGCATTGCTATCCTCCTTAAGTACATTAAGCAATGTTTCATCCGCTCTTAGTTAAATAGGTGCTCTTTCAAAGTGGCATACAGCGGAGTATGAACTTCTCGCTGATTTGGATCAGTCTTTATAGCAATGATGGTGGGGGATAGCTCGTACCCGATTGAGCAAACGAGGATTCTTGGTAATAAAGTAGTATCGTGTGTTTGTATTTGCCAAAAATGATGTTGGCAGAGTCAGGCAGGCAAGCTTTAGCCACGATGCTCTGAGAAATAAGGTTTATCGGTGTTGGTTTTTGAGCGATATGGCTGTTGTCTTTCGGTTGTTCGCATTGACGGCAGGCATAATTTGGATGAACATGTTCCGATACTTGAGTACCGTTGGCGTGAACTCCAGTTTCTAATTACGGCCGCCGTCGATTTTATACAGGTTAAGGTCGCTAGCATATCAAGCTAGTGGCATTTGGCCAAAATACTGACAGTCAACCTAAGACGATTGTGAATAGGGGGGGCACAGTCGCCACTATTTACGTGTATAACTGTCACTCGGCAGGTTGCAAAATGGTGGTGAAATTTTGGTAAGGTTATTCGAAATAGATGATTGACTGATAGGATCGTAAACAATGAGGTCGATGATAATCCGTGCAAGAGTCGATGTTTAAATGAGACAAATTGAAAACGCCCAATTGAAATTTATTGGGCGTTTTAATCTATCTTAGGTGGGGTTAGATAACTAACTAACTACGTTATCGCCTTTATTTTCTTTTTGTTGAATGGTGACGGGCCAACCTGCGTAGACGTTGTCCGCTTTTGGATCGGTCACATCAGCAAGGAATCGATAGGCGGTACACTCATACGTTAATGCTTCCGTATTGAACTCAATCATACCAAACCCACTACCTTTTTCTTGAGCTCGTACGTAACGGTTTCTACCTTTAGGCTTGACAGGGTTCGCTACAGCATAAACATAGTTTAACGAGCCAAAGGAGTCTAAGCACTCTCCTGTATCCGGTAAACCATGTTGAGGGATGTTAGTAAGTGGTATGCCTACTTTCTCTGGGAACCAAAAACGCTGCCAACCGGCTCCAATAGCAGGTACAGCAAATACCCAACTACTATCGCGTTGCTTATCGAGTCCGTATTGAGATAGCGTTGCTAAGTGCGTATCGCCTGCAATATGCAGTGCCATTGCATCTCTCATGATATCGACCGCTCGGTTACGACCTGACACAGGCCAACCACAACCATCAAAATCATACTTCATGTAACGGTTAATTCGTCCATTGTGGGTGTTGATGTTCGCAAAAATCGTTTGGCTTAATACTGCTTTTAGCGCATGGTCGTTCCAGTCTTTACTCCAATCTTTCAAGAACGTTTCTTGGGTTGGCCCCAAAAGTTGCAAGCCTTCTTTATCAAGGTCTTTATTGATAAAGAGTGGATCTTCATCATGACCAGTTGCACCATGAATAGCACCTACACGATCAGGGCCACTCTTAAATTGTCTATCTGATAAAATAGCAAAGCTAACATTCGCGTATACCATATCTCCAAAGTATGCTGTAACTCCATTGACCGCCTCATCAGGCGATGCGTTATAAGCTTCTGGATGATGTGATGCATGGGTTTTATGAACAGTATTTATAAAGGCTGGTGTTTGAATATATCCAGGGGTAATTGACGCACTCGGATCTTTTTCTGGATTCTTCATCATAGCACCACCTTCACCCCACAAGTTTCCTTGTAAAACATCATGGTCATCAGGGATGCAAATGGTTGGTCGGTCTTTCATTATCTCTCTAAATGCCCAACCAAATTGGTAATATTTACGAAGGTAATTTAAGATAGCTTTATTTTCTGGTGCGCGAACAATACCAAATCCACCATGGCTTTCATACAGTTGGTCACCAGAGAAGTACACAATATCCGGGTCTAATGTTCTGACATTTTTCTCTAAAGGCGCATAAGGGAAGGCGTAGTCATTTTGACAAGTAAACGCCGCCATGTTTAATTTTTTTCCTTTTGGTTCAGAGCGAATTAAACCTGTCCATATATCTGGTGTTTCAGTGCCATCTTTATGCTTTTCAAAATATACTGCTCTAAATTCACGCTCACTGTCCTGATCCCAATTTGGAATTCTGAAGGTTGCGACCCAACCAAGTGGATCTAATGGAGCGTTTCCATAAGAGACCCACTTATCGCCGTCTTTGACTTGCAGCTCGACTTGTTGATTGTCTTGCTCACCCATAGGACCAGTGAGTACGCTCAATTTTAATACATAGCCTTCGCTTGTTCGTGTGTTGTTCAGAGTATACATTGACCACAGAATTGGACCAAAGCGTTGGTCTTCATTGGCAGAAAAAGCGCCACCATTCAGCTCAAAGTTGGTAAATCTGTATCGCGCCCCACGCCCTTCAGCATTAGGTGCAGGCCCCCACGTTGACTTGATATTAAAGTTGCTGATGACCCCGATATTACCTTTAATTTTGTCATTAGAAGTAATATCAGTTAGTTTACCAATGGACTCGCCACTCTCTTTTAAGAACGCTTCTAACTTAAGAGTCATCGCGCCAGCGACTTGTTGGCCATTTAGTTTTAATAGAACGTCTTTATTATCGACATTTTCTTTTAAACGAGTGCGAGCTCTTCCAAGCACTAACTCTTGCCCAAGGATACCAGCATCATAACCACGCTCTATAAAACAGTTACTACGATAGTCATTAACATCGCTTCGTGCACCGAGCCTTATGCCACCACCGCCGTCTTTCTTAGTTTTTTCGACTCGATGTACAACAACGCTTACGTCAAAGCCCTCTACTGGGTTTGTCAATTGATGCGTTAGAGAGTGGACACTGCGGCTCCCGCCAAAGCTGTTGACTTCTACGCCACCGTCTTTGATTTCCCAATCTTCCATTGGGTTTGCCCAATACTCTTTCCCTATCCAGATACGGTCATGGGTGTTACCCCAGTTATCTTTCAATGGTTTTACAGTATGCGTCTTTTCGGTATTTGCTGCCGCTTTGGGAATAGCAGTACTTTGACACCCTACAACACTGCCAGCGACTAAGCTAGAACCTAGCAGTTTGAGAGTATGTCGTCTTGTGATTTTACTTGACATGATAATATTTCCTTGTTCATGAGTTGGCTTAAAAGTAACAGAATTGTATTTTAGAAACAGAAGAATGATTTAAAAATGTGATTTGGTTTGCCTTTGTGGGCATGGAAAGGCAAATTAGTTAACCAGTTGTCGTGATGAACGATGACGATATCTAGGTGGTTGTGGGAGAATTCCTTGATTGCCTTTAACGTAACACGTTATTGGAAAACCAATAGATTCGTCTATATTGGTTCTTGACGGCATAGGTGGTTTTTCTGTTTAGGCGTTTTGTACCTTACATAAATGTTTCGATGTTCAATTTTATTTATCTCTCAGGGCGTTGTTGCCTAAATCAG